>NZ_JBVJMN010000008.1:0-182224 GCF_055584185.1 Streptomyces sp. NPDC104202
CGTTCCCACTCGGCATCACTCAGATCACCCCGCCCCATGCTCGTAGGAACGACTCGGGCACGGAGTAGTCACATGATCGACCGGACAAGTCCTAGATGATCTCGGACCAGGGCGCGACATCGGTGCCGGTCACCCGTGGACTACCAGTGGATTGGTTACGCCTGACCTGCCACGTGGAGGCCCGTGACCTGCCGCATCGCTTGGGTCTCAAACGCCCTCCGGAGCCTTGCGCAGAGAAGCCCCGTACTGAGTCCGGGGCTTCTCGTCGTGGGCGGGCACGTGTTGATCGCTAGCCGAAGGCCGCCGCTGGCAGCGTGGGGCCGTCGGTGCCGCTGGCGTGAATGTCCGGACAGGGAGGCAGCAAGCGGTGACCGCGGCTTTCCGCGACGCGCAAAGTGTCCCGCAAGGCTTCCGTGAGGTTTGTCGCCAGGGTTCGCACCTCTTCCGGGGCAGCCTCTGAGCCATCCAGCATCGCGGACGCGTGGTCCAGTAGCTCGGCGGCCAGGTCGAGCTGGAGCGCTTCGGTGTTGTCCGCCAGGCGGGACAGGTGGCCGTTGGCGTCGTCGGTGCTCAGGAAGCAGGGCTTGCCGTCGGGGCCTGACCAGGGTAGGAGCCGCAGTTCGTTGCGGGGCGTCATCCTTCCGTCTCCCTTTCTTTGATCGTGGGGTGGGTGGTGAAGACCGCGTCTGCGGGGTCGCCGGGAAGGACCAGGAGCGCGGCTTCCACTACGCGGCCGGTGGCGTTGGTTACCACGCTGGTGATCGCGAGGACGGCCAGTGTGGAACTGATTCGGAGGGTCGTCGCTTCTTCTGGCGTGGGGAGCCGGGCGGTGACCGTCTCTCGGATCTCGGCCGATGTCGGCTCCACTCCCTGGGGCCATGGCGTCAAACCGAGTTGGGCGGTCGGCGCCAGGTCGCGGGGGACGTAGATGCGGGCCAGGCTGTGAGGTGACTTTCCCTCGTGGGTGATGCAGAGGAACTCGGTCAGAGGGCTGTTCGACGAGACCCTCAGCAGGGCTCTGAGGTGTCCGCGCGCCCGGAGGTTGGTCGTGCGGATGCTGACCTGCAGTGCGGGATCGAAGGGCGTGCGGCCGCCGCCGGCGTACGTGATGCGCCGGAGTGGGGGACGGATGAAGTTCCCCTTGCCATGGACCTTTTCGATGACTCCCTCGGCTTGGAGGAGCGCGAGCGCGTTTCGCAGCGTCGGCGTGCTGACCTTGTAGTGGGTGGCGAGCTGGGTTTCCGAGGGGAGGCGTTCGCCGGCCTTGAGGTTGCCCGTCGAGATCTGGGCTCGCAGTTCAGCGGCGATGGCGTGGCGGCGCGAAGGCACGGCGGGAGTCACCGCCCTTCAGCATTCGCAGGGCGATGAGTCGAGTCCGGGAGTGCATCGTCAGAAGCTCGCCCGATTCGAAGAGGAGGCGTTTGGCGCCGCCGGGGAGTTGGAAAAGGTCGGCCACCCGGCACGGCTGACCGCCGATCTGAATGACGTCTCCGAGCTGCACGGGGGCCGAGGTGATCTCGACGTTGGAGGCAAGGGCACCGCTGGGTGCCCATCCCCTCACTGGGTTACCTCCCGCCGCGTGCTTCCGTCGTCGGTCGGGTGGCAGGTGCACTCGCACGCTTCGTAGACCACCGGGATCCCGACCGGTGCCGCGGCGGGGGAGGAGTGGGCGCAGTCGTGATGGGTGCCGATGTGGCAGGCGCTCGATCGGTAGGAGGCGGCGGAGCGTGTCACGCGCGGCTGAGGGGGGCCCGCCATTAGAGGGCCTCCGCCGGTGCGGACGCCGAGCGCTGCAACTCGTGCTCCTCGCTGGCCAGTACGTACGGGCGGACGAGCGCGTTGTCCTCGCCTGCGAGCACGTCGGTACGGATTCCACGCGGAGTCTTGAGCGCCGTCGGCCAGTTGCAGAGGCCGTGATGAACGATCGGCGGTCGGACGGGCGCTAAGAGGCGGCAGTGCCGGCGCGACGGGAGGTGTCGCGCTCTGGTACGTGTGAGGGCGCGGCGGATACGGTTGAGCATGCTGATCAGCTCCTATCGCTGATGGCCAGGTCCCCGGACGTCGCCTGTCGCGGGGACCGTTTGTTCACGGCGGCCCAGAGGGTTCGGCCGCCCAAGCTGGTGGCGAGGAGACCGAAGTGGTCTGCCTGGGCCAGGACTTCCAGGACCTCCCGCCATGTCTCGGTGGGGAGGGTTTCCGGTACCTCCGCTTCGATCGATGTGTGTTTGGTGTGTTCCTGCACGCGTGTGGTGAGTCCGATGGCGGACAGCTGGGCGGCGAGGGCCTCCGCGCTTACTTCTGGAGCAGGCACAGGGCAGCCTCCGTCACCGGCGATCACTTTGGGTGAAGCTAGTTAACTAGATTAGAGCTAGTGGACTAGATTTTCCATATGCCTGAGCAGCCGCCATACCTCCGCATCGCTGACGAACTACGGCGACGGATCGCGGAGCACGAGTGGACTCCTGGAGACCGGCTGCCCTCGCGAGCCCAGATCGGCCAGGAGTGCGGGGTGGGCGAGAACGTCGTACGCCGGGCCCAGGAGTTGTTGATCTCCCAGGGTGTGCTGGAGGGGCGGGCCGGGTCTGGAACTTATGTGGCCGAGCCCCGGCAGCGGGTGCGGATGGTGCGGTCCGCGGCGCGCGAGCAGCCTGACGGGTCGCCGTTCCGGGCCGACATGAAGGCAGTCGGGCGGAACGGCGGTTGGGAGAGCCGGACCGATGCGAAGGTGCCCGCGCCGGCGGAGATCGCTGCGCGGCTTGGGATCGGTGAGGGCGAGCTGTGCGTCCGGACCGTGTACGAGTTCCTCGCTGACGGGCTGCCGGTGCAGTTGTCGACGAGTTGGGAGCCGTACGACCTCACCGGCGGGACCCTAGTCGTTCTTCCCGAGGGTGGGCCGCACGCCGGGGCCGGCGTCGTGAACCGGATGGCCGAGATCGGCGTCACCGTGAGCCATGCCGTCGAGCAACCCGAGCCGCGACAGGCCACCGCCGAGGAAGCCTCGCTTCTCGGGGTCCAGAAGGCCGCGCTCGTCACGCACATCCGGCGCACGTACTACAGCGACCAGGGGCGGCCGGTGGAGACGGCGGACATCGTCGTCCCTGCTGCTCTGTGCGAGATTGTCTATGAGGTTCCGGTCAGCCGTTGACAAGCCGTGCCGGTCGACACGGGAGGGGCAGACATGGCGGGTGATCTCCAGTTCAGCTGGGAACTGAGCGGCTCTGGGTGGGCCACGTGCCGAATCGCCGACACTGCCGGGGAGCAGAAGAACTTCGTCAGCTACTGCACGAACGCACTGGCCGACCTGTTGTACGGGGTGGCGGGTTTGTACGGGGATTCATCCGTCCAGCGGGTCTCCTTCGACCTCGAACCGGCCGAGGTGAGGTGGCGGCTTCGGCGTCGAGGAGCCGACGTGGACATCGCCATCTACTACTTCCCGGACATGTCCGGGAGCTTGGATGCGCCCGACGAGGACGGCACGCTCTGCTGGAGTTCCACTCAACCCCGCCAGGTCTTGAGCCACGTAGTCATGGACGCTGCCCAGGCAGTCCTCAGTCTTCACGGCGAGGCTGGCTATCTGAAGAAGTGGGTCCAGCACCCGTTCCCCGTCGCCGCGCTGCAAGACCTTCGACGACTCCATCAGCGGGACGACTGCCAGCACGAGCAGTGCTGGGACAGCCGTGAGCGCTGACGTGGGCCAGTGACATTTACGAGTGGGAAGGGAGACGTAGGGATATGCACCAGGAGCGGCTTGACGAGAGGCTGTCTGATGACGAGCTGGAGTTGTTCGTCCAGTACCTGCACAGGTTCGCCAACCACGACGTGGACATCTTCCTGAATCTGGAAGTCGGAGACCCTGAGTACCCCGTCTACGTGGTGCTCGGTAGGGATTACCCCCCGATCGGGGATGCCGCGGACTATCGGCGGCCGTTCGCGGACCGGCGCCAGGTGACATCCAAATCTGACATCAACGACGGTGGATGACAGCAGCCCTACACGGCCCTTCGTGGCGTCCGCGAGCTGGGGTCGGCCCTCGCCGACCGTGATCCGCACGAGCTTACAAAGCAGATGTCGGCGGTTCGAAACCGTCCGCGCCCACCAGTGCAAAGGCCCCCAGCCGATCATGGCTGGGGGCCTTTGGCATCTACATCAACGTCCATGGCCACCGGGGCTCGGCTTCCTGGGGAGCGTGGGCTGCGGTGCCGTCGAAGGGGGAACGGTGGAGGACGTTTTCGACACGACCGGGAGACCGCCGGAAGGCTGGATGCACGCCCTCTTCCATGGCGGCCCGTACGGGGAGGATGTGGGCCGCTGCGTCCCGGGCCCTGTCGCGCCGGAGACGCTCGCGGTGCCGCTGGTCGAGGGCGGTGTCCATACGTACCGTCTGTGGACGGTGGGCTCGTGGTCCGATCCGGATGACCTCATAGCCGTCTACCACCCTGACGGACCCCCCGTGCCGCCGCCTCTCCTGACTGGCCAGGAGAAGGGGTGGCTCCGGGACAGGCATCAGAAGGAGGGACTCGGTCCGCTCAAGCTTGTCGCGCTGGCCGCCAGCGGACGGCTGGTCCGTGACCCCGACGCCTCCACCGTCGAGGCGATGCTTGCCGAGCTGCGGCGCAGGGAGCACCTGCTTCTCCAGCGGCTGACGGACCACGATGAGGGCGACTGGTACCTCCAAGTCCTGCTCGATGAGGACGACACCTACGAGGTGGTTCACCGGGCGGGCACGGCCGCTGAGCGCGAGGGGACGCGGTCGGCTTCCCGGGCCGCAGTCCGTGAGGCGGTCCTCGGCTGGGTTGCCGAGCAGCCGACGTGGCGCACCGCACTTGAGTGGCCCGAGCCTGGGGACGACTCCTGAGCAGTCGGCCCATGGGGCTTGTGGCGTCCCGTTGGGTGTTCTGGGCGAGGTGGTCGGAGGCGTTGATCGCCGCGGTGATCTTGGTTGGGTCGAGGAGGATTCCTCACGACGCGTGTGCGGTTTCCGTCCGCTGCTCCTTGGCTCGCGCGAGGGCAGCCCCCCGGGGGGTGCGGGCCCCTCGCCGGTGGGGGCGAGGGGCCCTGGGTGGGGTGGGTCAGGCGGGGAGTTGGGAGAGGAGGCGGCGGTCGCGGGGGGCTTGGGTGCGGGAGAGGCGGGCGTCGAGGAGGCGGCGGGCGGCGTCGCAGCGGCCGTCGGCGGTGAGGGCGTAGAGGAGGGTCTCCTCGACGACCTCGCGTTGGGCGGCGCTGCCGCCGACGCGGCGGAGGACGGGGAGGAGGGCGTCGAGGCCGAGGGCGGCCTCGCGGAAGCGCTCTTCGATGAGGGCGGTGAAGGCGTCGCAGAGGGGGGCGATGACCTCGCGCTGGACCTCGTCGGCGCCGGCGGCGTGGTCGCGGAGGCGGCGGAGGGCGGCGAGGTCGCCGGCGGCGGTGAGGGTGACGGCGGAGTGGAGGGCGGTGAAGGCGGTGGCGGGGCGTTCGAGGACCTCGGCCTCCACGGAGTCCAGGACGTCGGCGGTGGGCAGTTCGCCGCGCCAGCTGTCGCTGAGGCGGGCCCGCCAGAGCAGGGAGCCGGAGTCGACGAGGGCCCGGACGCCGGTGACGCGGCCCGGGGCGAGCTGGGTGAACCAGCGGCGGCGGACGGCGGCCGGGTCGTCCAGGGCCAGTTCGTGCAGCGCGATGTGCCAGGAGAAGTGGGCCCGGTGGACCGCGCCGCGGCCCCGGCCGGCGACCCAGCGTTCGAGCCAGTCGCGGCCCGCCTGGTGGGTGCCCGACTCGTAGTGGACGTGGGTGAGGGCGTGGACGGCGTGCCCGGAGGCGGGCTCGGCGGCCAGCGCGCGGTGGGCGAGTTCGCCGGCCTCGTGGAGGCGGCCCTGCTCCTGGCGGAGGAAGGCCAGCAGGGACGTGTGGAACCAGTGGCCGTCGTAGGCCGGTGAGGTGCGCTCGACGAGGCGGAGCGCGTAGTCGTCGTCGAGGTCGTCGACCCCGGAGAACGCGATGGTCGGCACGGCCGCCGCGAGCGCCAGCGCGTCGGCGGGGTGTGCGTCGAGGTGTTTCATCAGGGCGCCGTCGCCGTCCTCGCCGTGCACCCGCCGGGTGACGACCTCGACGAACGAACGCTCCCGCTCGTCGGCCCGCTCGCGCACGCACCGCTGCGCCTCCGCCAGCGCGCGGGGTACGTCGACGGCGGCGCCGCACTCGTGGCCGAGGAGGGCGAGGGCCGCGTGCCCGAGGGCGAAGCCGGGGTCGAGGCCGACGGCCCGGTGGAGGGCGGCTTCGGCGCCCGAGCGGACCTTGAGGATGCGGTCGAGGCCGGAACGGTACGCGGCCGCGGCCTCGGCGTGGGTCGACAGCGCGAGGCCGTGGCCGTCGAGGGGGCGGCGCGTGCTGCGGCGTCTGGGCGCGAGCGGCGCGAGGAGCGTCTGGGCGAGCGTGGCCGCCTGGACGCGGATCTCGGGGACCGCCGTCGTCTCCCACAGCTCGCCGCGGCGGGGTGCGCCCAGTGTGTACAGCGGCAGGGCCATGTGTCCCGGGGCGGCCAGGAGCCGGCCGTCGAGGGTCGCGACCCCCATGTCGAGCGGGCCGGGCACGGCCCTGCCGGAGGCGAGCAGCGAGTGCCACAGCGGGCCGTCCGGCCGCCGGCCGGGGCCTGTGCAGTCGATCACCCAGCCCACGTTCAGCTCACGGTCGCCGGACAGGCCGACCGTCAGCGACCCGTCGTCGAGGGTGGTCGCCCGCGTGACCGTGCCGGCGTGCAGGACCAGTCGTTTCGCCGTACGGGCGCGCTCCACGGACTCGGCGGTCGCGGGGGCCATCCGGTGGCGGTGGGTGTTCCACAACGCCCCGTCCCGCTCCAGGAGTTCGGCGCGCTCCTCGGGTACGAGGCCCTGCCACAGGCGGGTGGTGTGCGGCCGCAGGCTGTCCAGCGCCGGACGCCAGTCGCCGTGCAGGCGCACGGAGCGGGCGACGTGGTGGCGCACGGTGCGACGCAGCTGGTCGAGCGAGGCGCCGTACAGTCCGTTCGGCGCGGGCATCGGCCCGGCCGGGGTGAGGGCGTGCGGCTGGGGGAGCAGACCGTTGCGGGACACGGCGTGCACCGTCCGGCCGGGGCGTTCGAGGCTGAGGGCGAGGTCGACGGCGGTCAGCCCCGTGCCGACGAGCAGGATGTCGTCGGTGTCGCCCCGCGGCCCGTCGAGCGCGCCGCCCGTCCACGGTGACCCCACGAAGCGGGGCGCCGCGCGCAGCTCCTGGGGAGCCCACGCGCCGGTCGGTCCCGCGGGGCCCGTGGCCAGGACGGCCGCGTCCGCGGCGAGCCGTGTCCCGTCGGCCAGCCCGAGCTCCACCCGCCCCTCCGGCGTCCCGTCGCACCGCTCGGCGCGCGTGCGCAGCCGTCGGACGGACACCACGCCGTGCGCCCGCACGATGGCCTGGGCGAGGGTGTCGGCGAGGTAGGCGCCGTACCGGTAGCGGGTGGCGAAGTCGGCCGCCGTGACGGTCGGTTCACCGTGACGGCACAGCCAGCGCGTGAAGTGCCCCGGGTCGTCGGGATAGCAACTCATGCCCCCTGTGGGCACGTTGAGCCGGTGCCCGGGATCGGGCGTGGCGTACGCGACGCCCCGGCCCGCTTCCGGCGCCGGGTCGATCAGGACGAGGTCGAGGGGTGTGCGGCGGCGCGCCGCCGTCTCACAGAGGTGGACGGCGGTCAGTGTGCCGGCCGCTCCCACGCCGACCACGGCCACCGTGTACGGCATGTCCGGCGGGGAGGCGGCGGCGTGGGACGCGCCGGGGGTGTTCGCCACGCCGGGGGTGTTCGCCGCACCCGGCGCGTCCGCCGTGCGGGGAGTGACGCGGGCGCGGGGCGGGTTCGGCACGTGCGGCGTGTTCGGCTCGCTGACTGGACTCACGTAATCCTCCGGCATCGATCGGCGGCGGAGCCGACCGGGCATGGCTCCGCCTTCGGGTCCTTCCGCACTTTCCGACGGGATCAGTGGGGAAGTCGTGCCGGGACAGGGATCTCACCGCGCGGTCGAGGGACGGTGGGGTTTCGGTCGCGAAGGGTGGTCGCGCGGTGACGGTACGGGGTCGGCCGGGGGTTCGGGGAGAGCGCGCGCGCCGCGCCGGCAGGGCGTGAGCGGGGCGCGCGAGTCCGGCGTACGCGGGGGCGCGCGGGACGTCTCCGTGGGCCGTGCGGGCGGTCCCCGCGGGGTGCGCGGAGTCTTTCCGCGGACGGCCGCCGGGGGCGGGTGGGCGCAGGGCGAGGAGGGGGCCCCGTGGGCTCGGAGTGGGGGGCGGGTGCGGCGGGCTCCCGGGCAAGGGGACGTGCCCGGACTGGAGTTGACGGGCGACCGGCGGGGCGGATGTACTCCGGGCATGGCAGAAGCGGGGGACGCGCCCGAGACGGGCGTCGAGGCGGGTGTCGGCACGGGTGTCGGGACGGGCACGCAGAACGGCGAGATGACCGCGCAGCGGTACCTGGAGACCCGGCTGGCGCAGTACCAGGAGTGGTACGACGCCAAGGCGACCCGCATGAAGACGATGCATCTGCGGATGCGGACCGTCTCCGTCGTCGGGGCGGCGCTGGTACCGGTGTTCGTGAACCTGGACATGGCGTTCGCCCGGGTCACGGCGACGGTGCTGAGCGTGGTGGTCGTCGCGGCGGTGTCGCTGGAGAGCGTGTACCGGTACCGGGAGCAGTGGAAGAACTACCGGTCGACCGAGCAACTCCTCGGCCATGAACGGGTGTACTTCGAGACCAAGGTGGGTCCGTACCAGAACCTGGCGAAGCGGGAGGCGTTCTCCATCCTGGTCGCGCGGGTCGAGAAGGCGATCGCGAACGAGAACTCCGCGACGCTGAACGTGATGACGCTCGGCGGACAGGTCAACGCCGATGTGCAGCAGCAGTCCGGGGTGCCCGCGGCGCGCCAGGAGGCCGCGGGTTCCTGAGGTGGTCGGGTCGGCCGTCGTGACGCGCGGGTCGACCGCGAGGGGGTCATGAGGGGGCAGAGGGGTGCGGGCCCCGGAGTCGGCGCGGTCCGGGGCCCGTTGCCTCCCTGCGGGCCGGTGGGCGGGTCGTCCGGTGGTCAGACGCCCGGGCGGACCGGAGTGACGGCGGTGGTCGGGATCAGCACCACTTGTAGTCGTAGCGCGTCGAGTTGTACGAGCAGGCGCCGACGCGCGTGCCGTTGGCCTTGCGCAGGGTCGCCGTGTCGCGGTCGTTGTTCCAGACGTACGCCCCGCGGTTCTGGTAGACGTGCGCGGCGGTGTTCGTGCCGCGGCCCGTGTGGACCGTCACGATCTTGCCCTTGCCGAGCACGAAGTTCCCGAAGGTGTACTTGTGGTTGGCCGCGTCGGTCACGGTCCAGCCGCGGAGGTTGACCCCGGCGCCCGTGGTGTTGCGTATCTGCACGTACTCGGCGTTGAGGCTGGCGGTGGAGCGGTTGTCCGTGCCCGGGCTGTCGTAGTAGATCTTGTACAGGTGGACCGAACCGGCGGCCTGCGCCTGGGAAGGCAGCAGCAGCACGCCGGAGGCGGCGGCCGCGGCGACGGCCGCGAACGTACGAGTGCGAAGCATGAATGTCCCTCAGTTCCTTCCGGGCGCCCGCCGATGGGGCCCGGAGGGCACACACAATACGCACGTTCTTCACCGCGTCCGCACATGTCTCACTAGACTCGTGACATGGTCGACGACACGCTGCGGATCACGGTCCTGGGGTCCGCCACGCCCTTCCCCCGGCCGGACAATCCCTGCTCCGGCCACCTCGTCGAGGGCGGCGGCGTCCGGATCTGGGTGGACGCCGGCACGGGCACGCTCGCGGAGCTCCAGCGTCACGTCGGCCTCGGTGACGTCGACGCCGTGTGGATCTCCCATCTGCACGCCGACCACAGCGCCGACCTGCTGACCGCCTTCTACGGGCTGCTGTACGCCGGACTCGACGTCGAGCTGCCCGTCCCCCTCCTCGCGCCACCCGGGACCGCCGACCGGCTCGCCGGCTTCCTCACCAACGGCCCGGCGCGCAGCCCCGTCGAAAAAGCCTTCGCCGTCACGGAGTTGTACGACGGCCACACCGTCCGGATCGGCGGCCTCACCCTCCGGTCCCGCGCCGTCGACCATGACGGGCCCGACGCCTTCGCCCTGCGCGTCGAGGACGAGAGGGGGCGTTCGCTCGTCTACTCGGGGGACTGCGAGCCCTGCCCCTCGCTCATCGAACTCGCCCTCGACTGCGACCTGTTCGTCTGTGAGGCCGACGGTGACGTGCCGGGTCACCACTCGGCCGGCCAGGCCGGGCGGAGCGCGGCCGAGGCCCGCGTCGGCCGTCTCGTCGTGACCCACGTCGGACCCGGGACCGCACCGGACGAGGCCGTCGCCCTCGCCGCCGCCGCGTTCGCCGGGGACGTCGTCCACGCCGATCCCGGGGCGTGCTTCGAGGTCGTCGGCCGGGGGGCGGAGAGGGGCGCGGGGCGCGCGGAAGTGGGGCGCGCGGGCGTGGGGCAGCGCGGGCGTGGAGTAGGGCGGGGGGCGTGAGAGGGCGCGCGCACCTGGGGGAGGCCCGTTGCTGAGAGCTGAGAGCTGAGAGCTGAGAGCTGAGGGCTGAGAGCTGAGGGCTGAGGTCGCGGGAGGGGCCTGCGGGCCGCGGGAAGGGGCGTGAGGCCGGAGGCGGAGTCGTCCCCGTGGGGCGGTGGCGGGCGGAGGGAGCTCCGGCTGCCGCGGGCGGGCCGGTGGGCGCGCGGTGTCCGTCTCGCCGGTCGGCGGGGGCGGGGGTCCGGCCGGGGCGTCACGCGTCGAAGTCGTACTCCAGGACATACGAGGACGAGTCCAGGGTCATCTCGTTGAGCTCCACGGCGACGCCGGGGCCGGTGAAGGCCGTGCGGCCGATGAGGACCACCGGGGTGCCGAACTCCAGGGAGAGGCGGTCGGTCTCGTCCGCCGTCGGCATGCGGCAGCGGATCTCCTCGCGGAAGCGGACGGGGCGGTGCCCGAGTTCGGTCAGCCGGGCGTAGGTGCCGCCGGGGCCCGTGTCCGGCTCCGTGATCGGCGTACCGCGGACGAGTTCGGCGGAGAGGTACGAGACCGAGAGCAGCACCGGTTTCGTGTCGAGGACGAAGCGGCGGCTGCGGACGCAGACGGGGGCGCCCGGCGACAGGTTGAGGGCGTCGGCGACCCGGCCGCCCGCCTCCGTCTCGCCCACCTCGATCTGGTCGACGACGAGGTCGCGGTCCTCGACGTCCGCGGACCAGACGGAACGGCCGTTGCCCCAGCGGTCGCCGGCGAGGCGGGGGATGCCGCGGCGGCGCAGCGGGCGGAAGGCGCGGACGAAGACCCCGGCGCCCCTGCGGGCCTCGGTCAGCCCCTCGCCGCGCAGGACGGCCAGGGCCTGCCGGGCCGTCATCCGGGCCACCTCGTACGTGGTCATGAGGTCGTTCTCGCCGGGGAGGCGGTCTCCCGGCGCGAAGGCGCCCGACTGGATCGCGGACCTCAACTCGTCCGCGATGCGCTGGTACTTGGGCCGACGGGCGCCGTCCTGGTCAGTCACGGGTGGACCACTCCCTTCATCTGCGGGACACCCTACGGCGCACCCCCGGCCCGGGGTCCACAGGCGTACGCCGTCCCACTCGTGCGATCCATCCATCGGGGGACATCTCTAGAGATACGTTGACAGGGAGGGGCCGGGGGGCTTCTCTGGTTCTCCCCGGAATTCAGGATTCGGGACGGAGGGGATGCGTGCAGCCACTGCCCGAGGTCGGTGACCTCGTCCGCGACACCGCCACCGGGCGGGTCGGTTTCTACGTGGAGAGCGTCTCCGGGCGCTTCCTCATCCGCGCCGTCCACGGCGGAGCCGAGTGGGAGGCGGAGCCCTTCGACGTCCAGCCCGCCACCCCCCTGCGCGAGCTACGGGCCCGCGCCGCCGAGATCAACGCACGGAGCAGGCGCGGTTTCGGCGGGTGACCGCGGCGGGGGCGGTTGTCAGTGGGGCGCGCCACACTGGAGGCATGTGCCGCAGCATCAAGACGCTCCGCCCGCCCGTTCTGCCCGAGGAGGCGACCGAGGACGACATCCGGGCCGCCGCCCTGCAGTACGTCCGCAAGGTCTCGGGCTTCCGTGCCCCGGCCGCCCACAACCGCGAGGTGTTCGAGCGGGCCGTGGACGAGATCGCGGACGCCACCGCGAGACTCCTCGACGGTCTGGAGGTGCGCGGGTCGCACCCGCCCGTCAGGAGGCCGGAGCGGCAGCCGCAGCCGGACGCCGTATGACGTACGCGGCGAGGCCGCCCGCGAGGAACAGCGCCAGGGCCGAGACCCCCGCGCTGAACCAGGTGGCGCCCAGCCACTGACCGCCCAGCCAGCCCAGCCCCACGCTGTACGACGCCCAGGTCACCCCCGCCAGCGCCGACCACGGCAGGAACTCCTCGACGCGCCGCTTCGCCGCGCCCGCGCCCAGGGACACCACCGAGCGGCCGGCCGGCGCGAACCGCGCGAGGACCACCAGCAGGCCGCCGCCCCGTGCCAGGGCCGTGCCGAGACGTTCCTGCGCGAGGGAGAGCCGTCGGGAGCGCGCCAGCGTCCGGTGCAGCCTTCCGCTGCCCCGCCGCGCCAGGCGGTAGGCGAGGAAGTCCCCGAGCACCGACGCCGAGGCCGCGCACAGCAGCAGCGGCAGCAGGGACGGCACGTCCGGCGAGGCCGCCGTGGCCGTCGCCGCCGCCGTGGCGGCGGTGATGACCAGGAAACCGCTCGGCAGTACGGGCAGGAACACGTCGAGCAGGATCGACGCCGCCACCACCGGGTAGATCCACGGGCCCGCGGTCAACGACCGGAGCGAGCCGAGGCTGTCGAGCAGATTCACAGGCCAAGAGCCTACGCGGGCCCGTCACCCCGGCCCCGCGCGGGTGCCGCCGCCCCGAGTGACCCCCGAGCCGCACCCGAGGGGGACCCGAGCGGCGGGGGCGGGGTGCCCGGGGACGGGGCCGTCCGCGGCTGGGGTGCGGGTCCGTCGTGGGCCCCGAGGGGAGGGGCCCTCCGAGACCGCCGGAGAAGCAGGACGCCCTGGATCCGGGCCTTCCGGTGGAGAATCCGTAAGCCCTGGATCCGGGCCTCCCGGCGGAGAAGCCGTGAGCCCCGGATCCGGGCCTCCTGGTGGAGAAGCCGTGAGCCCCGGATCCGGGCCTCCTGGCGGAAAGGCCGGAAACCGTGCTGCGGTTTCCGGCCTGTCGCGGTAGCGGGCCGGCGGGGGCCGCCCGGTGGGGCCGGACGGTGCCGACGGGTCCGCCGGGGGTCAGGCGGCGACGGGTGTGGTGTGGGGCTCCTGCTGGTCGTCGGCGGAGGTGCGGGGGGCGACGCGGGCGCCGAAGAGGCGGTCGAGGGCGAGGGCGCCGGGGCCGGTGAAGACGAGGAGCGCGAAGGCCCAGCAGAAGAGGGCGGCGGTCTCGCCACCGTTCTGGAGGGGGAAGAGGGCCTCGGGCTGGTGGACCTTGAAGTAGGCGTAGGCCATCGATCCGGAGGCCAGGAACGCGGCGCTGCGGGTGCCGAGACCGGCGAGGACCAGGACACCGGCGCCGAGCTGGATGACGGCGGCGTACCAGCCGGGCCAGGTGCCGGCCGGGACGGTGCCGCCGCCCATGCCGCCGCCGAGGACGCCGAAGAGCGAGGCGGCGCCGTGGCAGGCGAAGAGGAGGCCGACGACGATGCGGAAGAGGCCGACCGCGTACGGCTGGGCCTGGTTCAGGCGGCCCGTGAGCGGGGCAGGGGTGGGGGAGGGAGGCATGGGGGAACTCCTTCGGCCTGACCCCGTCCGTGGGGAGGACGGGGCGTGGGGGACGGAAACCGATGAGGCCGTCAGGTTAGGCATCCCTCACTTGTGCTTGCAAGTTCAACATTCAGCCACCGGGGAGCGTGTGGGAAGGCTCACTCCCCGGTGGCTGTCATGTCGCGCTCCGCTCAGGCCGCCCCTCGGTCCCGTGCGCGGTCGGCCCGTGACGGGACCTCAGGGGTCACCGCGTCAGCAGCCGTTGAGGACGGACTGGAGGGCGCTCTTCTCGGCGGAGTCGACGCTGAGGTTGTAGTAGTACTTCACCTGCACCCAGGCGCGGGTGTACGTGCAGCGGTACGAGGTCCGCGAGGGGAGCCACTTCGCCGGGTCGAGGTCGCCCTTGGCCTGGTTGACGTTGTCCGTCACGGCTATGAGCTGCGGCCGGGTCAGGTCGTTCGCGAAGGCCTGGCGCTGGGCGGTCGTCCAGGAGTTGGCGCCCGAGCGCCATGCCTCGGCGAGCGGGACCATGTGGTCGATGTCGAGGTCGGAGGCGGCCGTCCAGGTGGCGCCGTCGTACTCGGAGAACCAGCTGCCGCTGGTGGCGGCACAGCTGGAGTCGGTGACGACGTTCACGCCGTCGCGCTTGAGTACGGTCTCGCGCGTGTTGCAGGCGCCGGACTGGGTGATCCAGTGCGGGAACAGGTCGCGGCTGTAGCCCGAGGTCGTGCCCTCGGCCTTCACGGTGAGCGAGGCCAGGTAGGAGCGGGCCGTCGAGGCGCTGACCGGGGTCGGCATGGCCGCCTGCGCGGACGGGGCGGTCGCGAGCAGGCCGGTGACCGTGACGGCGGCCGAGGTGGCGAGAACGGCGAGTCGACGCGCGTAGATCTTGCCGACGGGCATGGGAACTCCCTTGAGGTGTGGGGACCTTGGCGTGTGCCGTCCCCGGCGGGTGCCGGGCGGCGGCCCGGTCATCGTGGCGGCGCGAGGTTTCGTCGTGGGGTGCGCCAGGTAACAGCGTGGCGACATGGGCACGTCACATCAAGGGGTGTGACGTGTCTGATGGAGCGCCAGATTCCGTCCCGGCCCCTAGGGTTGACCTGTGCTTCTGGACGTGAACGTCACCTTCGGGGCGGTTCTGGCCGTTCTGCTCGCGCTCGCCGCGGCCGTCGTCGCCGTCACCCACCTCGGCCGGGCGCGGGACACCCTCCTCGCCGGCGCCCGCGCCGCCGTCCAGCTCGTCGCTGTCTCGCTCGTCATCGGGTGGGTGGTGCGCTCGGTGCCGCTGCTGCTCTGCTTCCTGCTGCTGATGTACGCGGTCGCCGTGCGGACGGCCGGGCGCCGGGTCGTCCCCGCGCCGGGGACCGGCTGGTGGTGGGCGGGTGTGCCGATCGCCGCCGCCGTGGCCCCGGTCGTCCTCGCGCTCGTGGTCACCGGGCTCGTACCGGTCAAGGGCGTCACGCTCGTCCCCGTGACCGGCATCCTCGTCGGCGGCGCGCTCACCGCCACCGTCCTCGCGGGGCGGCGCGCGCTCGACGAACTGGCGACGCGGTGGGGGGAGGTGGAGGCGGGCCTGGCCATCGGGCTGCTCGAACGGGAGGCGCGGCTCGAAGTGGCGCGCCCGGCCGCGGCGGACGCCCTGCTCCCCGGCATGGACCAGACCCGCACGGTCGGCCTCGTCACCCTGCCCGGCGCCTTCGTGGGCATGCTGCTCGGCGGAGCGTCACCGCTGCACGCGGGCGCCGTCCAGCTCTTCGTCCTCATCGCGCTGCTCGCGGTGCAGGCCGTGGCCGCCGCGACCACCCTCGAACTGGTGGCGCGCGGCCGGATCGTCCGGCCGCGCGCGGGGGAGGGGAGCGGGGCCGCCCGGCGGCCCTGAGAGCCGCCGGGCGGATGTCCGCCGTGGCCAGGGGCCCGACCGGGGGCTGCCGGGTGGGAGTACGCCCGGGGGTCTGCCGGGCCGGAGGGTCAGCCTTGGTGTCTGCCGGGTGGGAGTACGCCCTGGGTCCGCCGGGCCGGAGGGTCGGCCCCTCGAGCCTGCCCTGCCGGAGGGGCAGCCCGTCGTGTCTGTCGGGCCGGAGGAGCCCGCCCGGGGCCTGCCTGGTCGGACCGGCCCGCCGGGCGCTTGCCTGGACCGAGAAGCTCGCCCGGGGTGCCCGGGGTGCCCGGGGCGCCCGGAAGGCGGGAGCGAGGGGCGGTGCCGTCCGCCCTCGCCGGGACGGTCGGCGTGATCGTGCCGTCGGCCCTCCGCCGGGACGGTCGTGGCGGAGGGTGCCGCCGGCCCTAGGCCAGGACGGTCAGCGTGATCGTGCCGTCGGCCGAGGTCTCGACCCGCAGGTGGGTGAGGTCGGGGACGTGGAGGTCGGGGGCGAAGGCGGCGGCGCGCGGGCCGACGCCCACGATCGGCATGCCGGCGGCGCGGCCGGCCTGGATGCCGGCCTCGGAGTCCTCGAAGACCACGCAGTCCGCGGGGTCGATGCCGAGCGCGGCGGCGCCCTTGAGGAAGCCCTCGGGGTCGGGCTTGCTGGCGCCGACGAGCTCGGCCGTGACGCGGGTGGCGGGCATGGGCAGCGCGGCCGCGCCCATCCGGGCCTGGGCGAGGGCCTCGTCGGCGGAGGTCACCAGGGCGTGCGGAAGGCCGGCGATGGTGTCCAGGAAGGCGGGGGCGCCGGGGACGGGGACGACGCCGTCGACGTCGGCCGTCTCCTCGGCGAGCATCAGCCGGTTGTCGGCGTGGTTCTCCGCCATGGGACGGTCCGGGAGGAGGACGGCCATCGTCGCGTACCCCTGGCGTCCGTGCACCACCTTGAGCACCGCGTCCGCGTCGAGGCCCTGCCGGTCGGCCCAGCGTCGCCAGCACCGTTCGACGACGGCGTCCGAGTTGACGAGGGTGCCGTCCATGTCGAGGAGGAGGGCGCGGGCGGTGAGCGTTGCCGGGGTGACGGCGGGCATCGGGTCTCCAGAAGGGGTGGTGCGGAGAACGAAGCGGTCCCGCCCACCGGTCAGGGAGTGCGGGCGGGGCCACTTTGTTCTTCCACGATACAAAACCGGGGGCCGTCTTGGCCAACCCGTCCGCCTGGCGGACCGCGGAGCGGCTCAGACGTCGGGGGTGGCCTGCTCCAGACTGCTGCGCGTGTACGGCCCGTAGACGCCCTCAGGGTCCTTCCGCGGATAGATCCACTGCTGGTACGTGGCGACCGCGTCCTCGACCTCCTCGTCGAACTTCCCGTCGATCCGTCCCTGGTAGATCCACAGGGCCTTCAGGCGCCGCTGGAGCTCCCGCACCTCGGACCCGGTGGAGCCGAAGCTCAGCGTCACCACGGCCCCGTCCGTCGCGGGCGGCTGCGCGGAGGGGGCGTCCGTCGTCGGCGCCGTCGTCGGGGCGCTGGGGGTGGTGGTGGACGGGGCGGCGGCCGCGCTGCCCGACGCCGACGGGTCGGGGCTCGCGGTGGTGCGGGTCGCGGAGGGGGTCGGGGAGGGCGAGGCGGACGTCCGGTGCGGCGTCGGCGAGGAGGAGGACGGCTCGGGGCTCTCGGAGGAGGGGGACGGAGCCTCGGACACGACGGCGTTCAGCGACGCGTTCGTGGTGACCTCGGGCACCGCCGCGCGGTCGTCGCTCGCGTCGCCGCCCCCGAGGACGGCCGCCGCCAGGGCCGCCGTCCCCGCCACGGCGGCGGCGGCCACGACCGCGACCACCGCGCCGCGCCGCCGGCCCCGCCGTTCGCCGCGGGACGGCGGCACGTCGCCGACGCCCCGCAGGAGCAGCGGCATCGTCTCGGAGGGGTCGCCCACGGCGCCGGGGTGCGCCCCCGCCGGGTGCACCCCGGGGTGCGTCCCGGCGCCGCCGCCCCCCTGACGGTCCGCCGGGCCGCCGTCGTTCCCGTACGGCCCCGGGCCGCCGCCGGCCTCGTACGCCCCCGGGCCGTCGCCCTTGCCGTACGGGTCGTTCCCCGGTCGGCCGTACGCCCCGGTCGCGCCTGCCCCGCCCGTCCCGTACGTGCCGTACGTGCCGTTCCCACCGTTCCCGTACGCGCCCCCCGGCGTACCGGTGGCTCCCTGCGGCGACGGAGCTCCGGCCGTCCCCCGGGCCGGCCTCCCGGCAGGGGTGGTTTCCGGCCGGATCGCCGCCAGCTGGGTGGTCGGCGGGTCGTCCGTGGTGGAGGCGGGCAGGTGGGCGGTCGCGTCCGCCGCGGAGGCCGCGGGCGCGCCGGCGCCGGTGACGCCCGGGTCGCCGGGTACGGGCCCCGCGGCGTCGGTGGAGCCCGCCGTGTACCGCTCGTCCGCCTCCGGCGCCCCCTGCGGGCCGGCGGACGCGTCGAGCGTCACGTACGGCCTGATCCGCAGGGGATCGAAGTCCTCGGCCGCGGCGATCTCCGCACGGAGGCAGGCGCAGCCAGGTCTGTGTACACCGCATTCAGGACAGACGTGTCCGGTCATGATGGGTCCCCTCCCCGAGACAACTGCGAGCGATTATGCAGCCACCCCCCTCCCGGTGGGTGAACAGGCGTGCCCTTCCGCAGGCCATAACGGGACATTCGGACCAGGATGGAGAAGCTGCAGCCGGCGACGGAGACGGAGACCCCCATGGCCCAGGAGATCCGCCCGCCGCGCCTCGGCGGCGAGCCGCCCGGCCCGGGGGAGGGCCAGAGCCGCCGCACGGTCCTCGTCGCGATCGGCGCGCTGCTGCTGGGCATGCTGCTCGCCGCCCTCGACCAGACCATCGTCTCCACGGCGCTGCCGACGATCGTCAGCGAGCTCGGCGGCATGGAGCACCTCTCCTGGGTGGTCACCGCCTACATGCTCGCGTCCACCGCCGGGACACCCCTCTGGGGGAAACTGGGGGACCAGTACGGGCGCAAGAAGCTCTTCCAGGGCGCGATCGTCCTCTTCCTGATCGGCTCCGCCCTCTGCGGCCTCGCCCAGAACATGCCGCAGCTCATCGCCTTCCGCGCGCTCCAGGGCCTCGGCGGCGGCGGGCTCATGGTCCTGTCGATGGCGATCGTCGGCGACCTCGTCCCGCCACGCGAGCGGGGCAAGTACCAGGGCCTCTTCGGGGCCGTCTTCGGCACCACCAGCGTCCTCGGCCCCCTCCTCGGCGGCCTGTTCACCCAGCACCTCTCCTGGCGCTGGGTCTTCTACGTCAACCTGCCGATCGGCGTCGTCGCCCTCTTCGTGATCGCCGCCGTCCTGCACATCCCGGCGCGCTCCACCCGCCACACCATCGACTACCTCGGCACCCTCCTCATCGCCTCGGTCGCCACCTGTCTGGTCCTGGTGGCCTCGCTGGGCGGCACCACATGGGCGTGGGGCTCGCCGCAGATCATCGGCCTCGCCGTCCTCGGGGCCGTGCTCCTCGTGTGGTTCGTGCGCGTCGAGCGGCGGGCCGTCGAACCGGTCCTGCCGCTCAAGCTCTTCAGGATCCGGACCTTCAGCCTCGTCGCCGTCATCAGCTTCGTCATCGGCTTCGCCATGTTCGGCGCGATGACCTACCTGCCGACCTTCCTCCAGGTCGTGCAGGGCGTCACCCCGACCATGTCCGGCGTCCACATGCTGCCCATGGTCCTCGGCCTGCTGAGCACCTCGACCGCGTCCGGCCAGATCGTCTCGCGCACCGGCCGCTGGAAGGTCTTCCCCCTCGCGGGGACCGCGATCACCTGCGTCGGCCTGCTCCTGCTCCACCAGCTCGACGAGAACAGCTCGGACGCGGAGATGAGCGTCTGCTTCTTCGTCTTCGGCGCCGGACTCGGCCTCGTCATGCAGGTCCTCGTCCTCGTCGTGCAGAACGCCGTGTCCTACGAGGACCTCGGCGTCGCCACCTCCGGAGCCACCTTCTTCCGCTCCATCGGCGCCTCGTTCGGCGTCGCCGTCTTCGGCACGATCTTCACCAGCCGCCTCACCGGCAAGCTCGACGACGTCTTCGCCGCGGCGGGGCCGGGCATCCCGCCCGGCGTCGGCCCCGAGCAGGTCGCCGCCGACCCCCGGGCCATCGCCGGCCTCCCGCCCGACGTCCGGCCGGAGGTGCTGCACGCGTACGCCGAGTCCATCACCGACGTCTTCCTGTACGCCGCCCCGGTCGTCCTGGTCGCCTTCGTCGTCGCCTGGTTCCTCAAGGAGGACAAGCTTCGGGGTTCGGTCACCGCGCCCGACACCAGCGAGACCCTTGCCTCCAACCCCGTCGAGCGCTCCTCGCACGACGAGTGCGCCCGCGCCCTCTCCGTCCTCGGCAGCCGCGAGGGGCGCAAGGCGATCTACGTGAAGATCACCGACCGCGCCGGGCTCGACCTGCTGCCCGCCGCGAGCTGGCTGCTGCTGCGTGTCCGCCGCCACGGCACCGTCGAGCCCGCCCGGCTCGCCGAGACCACCCCGGTGCCGCTGCGGGTGATCACCGAGGCGTCCCGTCAGGTGGAGGAGCGGCGTCTGGTCAGCCGCGAGGGGGTCCAGCTGACCCTCACCGAGGACGGCGTCCGGGCGGCCGTGGCCCTCGCCCGGGCCCGCGAGGAGTCCCTCGCCGAACTGCTCGGCGACTGGTGGGGGCCCGACCGGCCCACCGACCTCGTGCAGCTCGTCGAGGAGCTCACCGCCGAGCTCTGCGGCTCGGACGGGGAACGGCCCCACACGCCCGAACCGCCCGGCGACCACCACCCCTGACCGCGCGCCCCGCCCTCAGAGCTCCTTGCCGTACCAGATCTGCATGTACGGGCCGGTGCAGTACGCCGGGATCTCCCCGTACCCGTGCCGCGCGTACAGGGCGCGGGCCTCCACCAGGTCCAGCCGCGTGTTCAGGACCATCCGGCGCGCGCCGAGCGCGCGCGCCGCGTCCTCCAGGCCCGACATCAGCAGGTCGGCGCCGCCCTTGCCGCGGAAGGAGGGGCGGACGAACACCCGGGTCAGCTCGGCCCGCTCGCCGTCCTCCAGCAGCAGCACCCCGCCGCAGCCGGCCGGCTCCCCGTCGTGACGGCCCACCAGGAACTGCCCCGTCGGCGGCACCAGCCGCTCGGCCCCGTCGTCCGTCAGCCCCTCGTCTATCTCCGCCTCGGTCGCGAGCCGCTTCCAGTAGCTGCCGGCGACATCGCCGTAGTAGTCCCGCCGCAGCGCGACCGCTTCCGGGGCGCCGACGGGTTCAGGGGAGAAGATCCAGGTCATGCGGCCCATTCTGCGGCCCGCACGACCCCGCCCGCCGCTCCTTTTCCCGGGGGCGGCGGGCCCCGGCCCCGCGCCTACTTCGGCGACGCCTGCTGCACGACCTCGAACGACCACAGGGTGGACCCGGAGGCGGCCGGCTTCGGACGCCCGCCGCCCTCGCCGCCGCCCTGGTGCGCCCCCTTCATGGAGCCGCTCATCCACGCCTGGAAGTCCTCCTCGCTGCGCCACCGCGTGTACACCAGGTACTGGTCGGTGCCCTCCAGCGGGCGCAGCAGCTCGAACCACTCGAACCCGTCGGAGTCCTCCACGGCCCCCGCCCGGGCGGCGAACCGCTGCTCCAGGACCTCACGCTGCTCGGCGGGAACGGTCAGAACGTTGATCTTTACGACGCTGGGCACAGGACACCTCTCCGAAGACACGGGCCGGGCGCCGACCCGCGCCCTGATCACCTGCGCCAGTCTCTTACACCCGCCGGTCAAGACGGCGTGAGGACGCCACGGCCCCGGCCGATGGAGGCGGCCTCCGCCGCCCATCCGACGATGGTGCGCGGGGCCGCCGTGTTCCGTGCGGGGGGAGAGTCGGGAGGCAGGAGGCGGGCTAGCCGAGGACGCGGGCGATGAGGAGGCCGTCGTGGCCCTTCGTGCCGACGGTCTGGAAGGCGGTGGCGTCGAGGCGGGGTTCGCGGGCGACGAGGTCGACCATCTCGCGAATGCCGGTGAGGGCGGGGTCGTCGGGGTGGGCGGTGGCGACGCGGCCGCCCCGCACCACGTTGTCGACGATGATGACCGTGCCGGGGCGGGAGAGCTTGAGGGCCCAGGTCACGTAGTGCGGGTTGTTGGCCTTGTCGGCGTCGACGAAGACGAGGTCGAAGGGGCCGGCGCCCTCCTCCTCCAGGAGCGGCAGGGTGTCGAGGGCGGCGCCCGTGCGGACCTCGACGATCTTGTCGAGGCCGGCGCGGGCGAGGTTGGCGCGGGCGACGTCCGCGTGGGCGGGGTCGTATTCGAGGGTGATCAGCCGGCCGTCGGCGGGCAGCGCGCGGGCGAGCCAGATGGTGCTGTAGCCGCCGAGGGTGCCGATCTCCAGGATGGTGCGGGCGCCCTGGACGGACGCGAGCAGGTGCAGGAGCTTCCCCTGGTTGGGGGCGACGGCGATCTCGGGCAGGCCGGCCGCGGCGGAGTCGGCGAGCGCGGCGGAGAGCGCCTCGTCGGCGGGGGCGAGCAGATCGGTGAAGTAGTGGTCGACAGCGTCCCACTGAGGGTTCGTCATGGCGCCGAACGTACACCGCCGCCCGCGCCCCGCGCGGTGGTCACGGGGCCGGGAGCGGGTCCGCGTCGTCGGGTGCGCGGCGCCGGGCCGCCCGTACGGCGAGGAGCGCCGCGACCGCCGTGAGCAGCGCGCCGCCGGCGACGGCGAGCAGCCAGGCGGGGATGCCGCCCACGGTCAACAGCCGTTCGGTGTGCACGACTTCGCGGTACGGGACGTCGGCGACGGCCGCCAGGTGGTGGTCGTCGTCGATGCGCTCCGGGTGGGGGAACCTCTGTTCCAGGACGGTCAGATGGACCGGCCGGTCGCCGGCGAGTCCGGCGACGGCCCCGTCGGGCCGGTCGACCCGGCCGGCGAAGGTGACCTCGGGCCGGTCGCCGCCGATGGGGGAGCGGGGTTCCATCCGGTGGTCGGCCAGCACGTACAGCCCGAGGGTCTGCGGGGTGCGGGCGAGGCGGGAGAGTCGCATGGGGTAGACGAGATCGGTGGAGGCGAAGGTGATCCGCAGCGGGGTGAGTTCGCCGTACAGCGTCGCGCCGGTCTCCTGCGGGGCGAGGCGGACGGCGACGTACTCCCACTTCCGCTCCACGTAGGGCCGGAGGGCGTCGGTGAGCCGGTCGGGCAGTTCGAAGCCGTGGGCGCGCAGCCAGTCGCCGAGGGCCCCGGGGTCGGTGGCGGTGAGCCGGGCGACGTCGAAGGGGCCGAGCCGTTCGCGTCCGACGACGCCGACCCCGCCCGCGCCGGGCGGGGCCGCGCCGGCGCCGTCCACGTCGCCGTGGTCGAAGGGCCAGTCGCCCTCGCGCGGCCAGAAGTGGAAGCGGTCGCGCTGTTCGGGGGCGGTGAGGCGGTCGAGCGCGTCGAAGAGCGCCGGGTCGCCGAGGGTCACGTCGGCCCGGCGGGGCACGGGCATGATCCAGGCGGCCTGCCGGGCGTTCCCGTGGACGCTGAAGCGCATGACGACGGTCTCGGTGCGGCCGTCCCAGCGGACGGCCGACTCCTCCCGGTCGACGCCGATCCGTTCCGTCCTGGACGGGATCATCGCGCCGCAGCCGCAGGCGTACGCCGGCGCGACGAGCGAGCCGAGCTGGAGCGCGAGCAGCGCGACGATCGTGGTCAGGATTCTTCCGTGTGTCCCCCGCATGGCAGCTGGGACGTGCCGGGGGAAGATCCGGTTCCGCGCGGGATCAGGCCGAGGTGCGGACGCGGAGCTCCTTGACCCCGTTGAGCCAGGCGGCCCGGAGCCGGCGCGGTTCGCCGGCGAGCGTGAGGTCGGGGAGGGTGTCGGCGAGGGCGTTGAAGATCAGCTCGATCTCCTTGACGGCGAGGGATTTGCCCAGGCAGAAGTGGGGTCCGCCGCCGCCGAAGCCGAGGTGGGGGTTGGGGTCGCGGGTGATGTCGAAGCGTTCGGGGTCGGTGAAGACCTCGGGGTCGTTGTTGGCGGAGGAGTAGAAGAGGCCGACCCGGTCGCCCTTGCGGATCTTCTGGCCGCCGATCTCGGTGTCCTGGGTCGCGGTCCGCTGGAAGGAGACGACGGGGGTGGCCCAGCGGACGATCTCCTCGGCGGCGGTCGCGGGCCGTTCGCGCTTGAAGCGCTCCCATTCGTCGGGGTGGGTGAGGAAGGCGTGCATGCCGTGGCTGATGGCGTTGCGGGTGGTCTCGTTGCCGGCGACGGCGAGCAGCAGGACGAAGAAGCCGAACTCGTCGGACGAGAGGTTGCCCTGTCCTTCGGCGGCGACCAGCTGGCTGACGATGTCGGCGGCGGGACACTCCTTGCGGGCGGCGGCCATGTTCATCGCGTAGCCGATGAGTTCCATCGCGGCCTCGGCACCGATCTCCTCGGTGATGGCGTACTCGGGGTCGTCGTACGCGACCATCTTGTTCGACCAGTCGAAGATGCGGGATCGGTCCTCCTGGGGGACGCCGATGAGTTCGGCGATGGCCTGGAGGGGGAGTTCGACGGCGACGCGGGTCACGAAGTCGAAGGTGCCGTCGGCGTCCGCGCCCCGCCCGGCCTCCTCGACGATGGCGCGGGCGCGGTCGCGCAGCGCGGTCTCCAGGTTCCGGATGGCCCGGGGGGTGAAGCCGCGCTGGACGATCTGGCGGACCCGGGTGTGCTCGGGCGGGTCCATGTTGAGCATGATCAGCTTCTGGACCTCGATCTGGTCCCGGGTGATGTGCTCGTTGAAGCGGATCACCGCGGTGTTCTCGTGGGAGGAGAACAGCTCGGGGTGGGTGGAGACGTATTTGACGTCCGCGTGGCGGGTGACGGCCCAGTACCCCTCGTCGCCGAAGCCGGTGACGCCGGCCGGCTGGGCGCACCACCACACGGGGGCGGTCCGGCGCAGCCGGGCGAACTCCGGGAAGGGGATGCGGTCCTGGAGGAGGTCGGGGTCGGTGGCGTCGAACCCTTCGGGGATATGGGGGCAGGGCATCGGCAACTCTCCATATCTGATGGACCATCAGAAGTTGTCGGGAAAGTTAGTAACGAGTTCTACAAGTAGCAAGGGGCGGGGCGGGAACTGTTGTGTCCCGGACCCTTGCGTACCGGCGGTAGCAGTCATAAGACTGCACTCAGAACTAGAACGCGTACTAGTTCCCCTGTGACGCCGACCGACCGGGGTGCCGGGACGCCCCGTCCGGTCGAGGAGAGGACGAGCCCATGGCCGCGGAACCCGTCATCGTCGAAGCCGTACGCACCCCCATCGGCAAGCGCGGAGGTGCGCTCGCCAACCTCCACCCCGCCTACCTGCTGGGCGAGACCTACCGAGAGATCCTCGGCCGCACCGGCATCCCCGCCGACTGCGTCGAGCAGATCGTCGGCGGTACGGTCACCCACGCCGGCGAACAGTCCATGAACCCCGCGCGCACCGCCTGGCTCGCCATGGGGCTGCCGTACGAGACGGCCGCCACCACCGTCGACTGCCAGTGCGGCTCCTCCCAGCAGGCCAGTCACATGGTCGCCAACATGGTCGCGGCCGGCGTCATCGACATCGGCATCAGCTGCGGCGTCGAGGCCATGTCCCGCGTCCCGCTCGGCTCCGGCTCCAAGCACGGCCCCGGCAAGCCGTTCCCCGACGAGTGGAACGTCGACCTGCCCAACCAGTTCGAGGCCGCCGAGCGCATCGCCCGCCACCGCGGCCTCAGCCGGGAGCGCGTCGACTCCCTCGGCCTGCTCTCCCAGGAACGCGCCGCGATCGCCTGGTCCGAGGAGCGCTTCAAGCGAGAGACCTTCGCCGTCCAGGTCCCCACCACCGAGGCCGAGCAGGCCGCCGGCCAGGGCATGTGGCGGCTGGTGGACCGCGACGAGGGCCTGCGCGACACCACCATGGAGGGCCTGGCCCGGCTCAAGCCCGTCATGCCGACCGCCGTCCACACCGCCGGGAACTCCTCCCAGATCTCCGACGGCGCCTCCGCGATCCTCTGGGCCTCCAAGCGCATGGCCCGCGCCCTCAAGCTCCGCCCCCGCGCCCGGATCGTCGCCCAGGCGCTCGTCGGCGCCGACCCGCACTTCCACCTCGACGGCCCGGTCGACGCCACCCGCGCGGTCCTCGGCAAGGCCGGCATGAGCCTGCGGGACATCGACCTCGTCGAGATCAACGAGGCCTTCGCGTCCGTGGTGCTCAGCTGGGCGCAGGTCTTCGACCAGGACTTCGAGAAGGTCAACGTCAACGGCGGCGCCATCGCCCTCGGCCACCCCGTCGGCGCCACCGGGGCCCGGCTCATCACCACCGCCCTGCACGAGCTGGAACGGACCGACAAGGAGTTCGCGCTCGTCACCATGTGTGCCGGCGGGGGGCTCGCCACGGGGACGATCATCCAGCGCCTCTGACCCGGCCGGCGCCGCCTCTCCGCCGGGTGCGGGACGCCCGGCCCCGAGAACGCCGCAGGCCCCGCCCCTCCGGACGGAGGGCGGGGCCTTGCGGGTGCGCTGTGCGGCGGCGGGGACTCTCAGTACCAGCCGTTGGCCTGCCAGAACGCCCAGGCGGCGTTCGGGGAGCCGTAGCGCTCGTTCATGTAGTTCAGGCCCCACTTGATCTGGGTGGCCGGGTTCGTCTTCCAGTCGGAACCGGCGGACGACATCTTCGAGGCGGGCAGGGCCTGGACCAGGCCGTAGGCGCCGCTGGAGGAGTTGGTCGCCTTGTGGTTCCAGTGCGACTCGTGCTCGACGATCTTGCTGAAGGACGCGTACTGCGAGGCGGGGACGATCTCACGGGCGAGCTCCTGCGGGCTGGCGGCCGAGGCCGAGCCCGTCGTGCCGAGCACCGCACCCGAGGCGCCGAGCAGCACGGCTGCGGAGGCGGCGAAGGTCTTCTTGCGGGCGACGACACGAGTGGCGAGCGAGCGGATCAACGTATCTACCTAACGTCGGGTACAAGGGCCGCGCCAGGCGATTTCGGCAAGCCGGAACCAGAGCCCGGGAGACCCGGGAACTGGGGGGAACCGGCCGTCCGAGGCGCTGCGGTGAGCACCGGCTGCCTGGCGACGTCCACCAGACAAGCAGGGCCCCCGGGGGTCGGGCAAGGACCCCTTGTACGAGGCGGGTTCGGACTCGGGAGGAACGGCCCGGGGTAGGGGTACGCACCGTTTCCGCAGGTCATCACCTGGTGTGGGGTACTTTGGGCGGGTACCGGCGGTCTACTATTCCGGCTCGTACGTGACGTAGGTCCTGTGGGGCGCCTCACCCGGAGAGGCCCCATCCGGCCCCCCGAATGTGACCTGGGCCTCGAAGTTCGCCCGTCGCGTGGCCCGGCGGAGCGCCCGCAGCAGGGTGCCGCCGACCGTCAGGGTGAGGACGACGGTCAGAGCGGCGCGGCCCAGGTCCCACCCCAGGGACGTCGCCACCAGGAAGGCCAGGAACCGGACGAGGTTCTCGTGCGCCGGCGCGCCCGGCACGAAGAAGATCCCGCCGCTCCCGTCCCCTTCCGTCCCCCCGCCCCCGCCGAGCGTCACCCAGCCGTAGAGGTTGGTGACCGTCCCGTACGCGAACGCCGCCACGAAGCCGTACGCCGAGAGCATCGCCAGCTCGGCCCGCCCCCGCAGCGCCGTCGCGCCCGGCAGCAGCCCGGCGCCCATCGTGAACCAGCCCATCGCGAGCATCTGCGTCGGCATCCACGGCCCCACGCCGCCCGTGAGCAGGGCCGACGCGAACATCGTCACCGCGCCCAGGACGAAACCGAACCCCGGGCCGAGGACCCGGCCGCTCAGCACCATCAGGAAGAACATGGGCTCCAGGCCCGCCGTCCCCGCCCCGAGCGGCCGCAGGGCGGCCCCCACCGCGGCGAGCACCCCCAGCATCGCGACCGCCTTGGCGTCCATCCCCGAGTCGGCGATCGTGGCGACCACCACCGCGATCAGCAGCGGCAGCAGCGCCGCGAAGAGCCAGGGCGCGTCCGCCGCGTGCGTGGTCACCGCCGAGCCCGCGTCGGCGAAGAGCGGCCAGCAGATGCCGAAGAGACCGACCACGGAGACCAGGACCAGCGCCGTCACCGAACGAGGGCCGAACCGGACCGGGCGGATGCGCGCCGGCCGGGCGCCCCGGGCGCTGCCCCGCGCGGGGCCGCCGCTCACAGCACCGCCTCCACCTGCTCGACCGTGAGCCAGGGCTGCGGGGCGAGGATCTTCGCGACCTGCGGGGAGAACGCCGGCGACGAGACGACGACCTCGGCCGTCGGCCCGTCCGCCACCACCTCGCCGTCCGCGACGATCACCACCCGGTGCGCCAGCTCCGACGCCAGCTCCACGTCGTGCGTGGCCAGCACGATCGCGTGGCCGGCCGCCGCGAGCCCGCGCAGGTGCGCGACGAGCCGGGCCTTGGCCGCGTAGTCCAGACCCCGTGTCGGTTCGTCGAGGAGCAGGAGCGGCGGCCGGCCCGTGAGCACCACGGCGAGCGCCAGCGCCAGCCGCTGCCCCTCGGACAGGTCCCGGGGGTGCGTCCCGTCCGCCACCCCCGGCAGCAGCTCCTCCACCAGCGCCCGGCAGGTGCCCGGCGCCGCGTCGGCGTCCGCGTCCGCCGCCGCGCACTCGTCGGCGACGGTGTCGGCGTACAGGAGGTCGCGCGGCTCCTGCGGGACCAGGCCCACCCGGCGGATCAGCTCGCGCGGAGCCGTCGTGTGCGGGGCGCGGCCCGCGATCCGTACCGTGCCGGCGGTCGGCTCGATCATCCCCACCAGCGTGGAGAGCAGGGTGGACTTCCCGGCGCCGTTGCGGCCCATGAGCGCGACGGTCTCGCCGGCGTCGACCCGCAGGTCGACCCGGCGCAGGGCCTCCACCCGGCCCCGCCGCACGCCGAGGGCGTCGGTGAGGACGAGGGGGGACGCGGTGCGGCGCGGGGAGTCCGCGGGGTCCGTGCCCTCCGCCGGGAGGCCGGAGCGGTTCCGGTGCCGACGGAAGAGGGAGAGCCCTCGGAGCCGCGCCTTCCCGGGGGCCCGGGTGCCGGCGCCGGTGCTGGTGTCGGCCTTGGCGTCGGTGTCGGCGTAGGCGTCCGCGTCGGGACGGTGCGGGGGCATCGCCGTGCGGGCGAGCCCGGAGGGAGGCCCCGCGGGCCCGCGGCCCTCCAGCCGGGCCTTCAGCGGCGCCGACCGGCGGCGGGCGTCCCGCACCGTGAGCGGCAGCGGCTCCCATCCGGCGAGCCGGCCGAGCGCCACCACCGGCGGGTGCACCGGGGAGACGGCCATGATCTCGGCCGGCGGACCCATGACGCCGTCCGGGAGGAGGAGGACCTGGTCGGCGTACTGGACGACCCGTTCCAGGCGGTGCTCCGCGAGGAGCACGGTCGTGCCGAGGTCGTGGACGAGGCGCTGGAGGACCGCGAGGACGTCCTCGGCGGCGGAAGGGTCGAGCGCCGAGGTCGGCTCGTCGAGGACGAGGACCTTGGGATGGGGGGTGAGGACGGAGCCGATCGCGACCCGCTGGCGCTGACCGCCGGAGAGGGTGGCGAGGGGCCGGTCGCGCAGCTCGGCGAGGCCGAGGAGGTCGAGGGTCTCCTCCACCCGGCGGCGCATGACGGCCGGGGCGAGACCGAGCGACTCCATGCCGTAGGCGAGCTCGTCCTCCACCGTGTCGGTCACGAAGTGGGCCGACGGGTCCTGGCCGACCGTGCCCACCAGGTCCGCCAGCTCGCGCGGCGGGTGGGTGCGGGTGTCGCGGCCGTCGACGGTGACCCGGCCGGTGAGCGTGCCGCCGGTGAAATGCGGGACCAGGCCGGAGACGGCGCCCAGGAGCGTGGACTTGCCGACGCCGGAAGGCCCCACGAGCAGCACGAGCTCCCCCTCGGGGACGGTGAGCCGCACGTCGCGGAGGGTGGGCGCGGCGGCGTCCTCGTACGTCACCGAGACGTTCTCGAAGCGGATCACGAGCTCTCCTTCGGGACGGGCGCGACGAAGGCCGGCAGCAGGCCGACGAGGACCGATGCGGCCGGCCAGAGCGGCAGCTCGGGCGCCTCCAGCGGGACGACGCCGGGGTGCAGGGCGTCGGGCGCGACGGCGTTCGCCCGGATCATCAGGACGGCGACCGCCACCCCCGAGCCGGCCACCAGCCAGGCCCGCACCCCCCAGCGGTCGGGCCGGTAGCGGGTGCGGAGCGTCCTGCGGCCGCCGAGCCGGAGACCGCCGAGGGCGGCGAGCAGCCCCGCGCCGAGGAGCGGCAGCCCGTAGCCCGCGCCCTCGGCGGCGAGGAGCCCGTACGAGCCGGCGCAGATGCCGAGCAGACCGCCGAGGGTCAGGACGTTCGTGGTGCGCCGCACCCGGGCCGGGACCCGCGCCGTCCGCCCGTAGCCGCGCGCGTCCATCGACGCCGCCACGGCGATCGACCGCTCCAGGGCCCCTTCGAGGACCGGCAGGCCGATCTGGAGGACGGCCCGCACCCCGCCGGTGGGGCGGCCCCGGAGACGGCGGGCGGTCCGCAGCCGGACGACGTCGGCGACCATGTTCGGCGCGAAGGTCATCGCCACGACGACGGCGACCCCCGCCTCGTACAGCGCCCCCGGCAGCGACTTCAGCAGCCGCGCCGGGTTGGCCAGCGCGTTCGCGGCGCCGACGCAGATCAGCAGGGTCGCCAGCTTGGCGCCGTCGTACAGCGCGAACACCAGCTGCTCGGCCGTCACCCGGCCGCCGATCCGCACGCCCTGCGCCCACTCCGGCAGCGGCACCTCCGGCAGCGTGAACAGCAGGTGCGTGCCCGGGATCGGGGAGCCCAGCAGCAGCGAGAAGACCACCCGCAGGGCGACGACGAACAGCCCGAGCTTCACGAACGCGCCGTACGAGCGGGCCCAGGGCGCGTCCGTGCGGCGGGCCGCCACCACGTACCCGGCGACCCCCACGAGCAGGCCGAGCAGCAGGGGATTGGTGGTCCGGGAGGCGGCGACGGCCAGCCCGAGGGCCCACAGCCACCACGCCCCCGCGTGCATCGCGTTGGACCGGGTCGCCGCCGGGGCCGCGAGCCGGGAGAGCAGCGGGGGCCGTGCCTCCGGCGCGGGCCGGGCCGGGAGCGGATCCGTGGGGGTGCGACGGCTGGGGGCGGGGCTCATCCGCGGCGGCGGGCCTTCCAGATCGCGGCGCCGCCGAGGGCCAGGACCGCCGCGCCGCCGGCGAGCACGCCGAAGGACGGGCCGCCGCCGCTGCCGCCGGGGGCGGCGGTCGCGGGAGCGGTGGGGGTGGCGGACGAGGGGGCGTTCTCCGCGACCTGCTCACCGCAGCCCCGCGCCGGATACCCGGCGATCCCGCACAGCATCGCCGCGCTGTCGTACCGCAGCGGCTTCGCCACCGCGGCCAGCGCCTCGGCGGCCGTGGCGTCCTCGCGCACCTGCGCGCAGCCGACCTCGACCGCCTCCCGCGGCGGGTGCTCGCCGGGCGGGGCGTCCGCCGGGCCGCCGAAGTCGACGACGACCGCGATCCGCTTGCCGCCGGCCTTCTTCTCCGTGCCGCCGCAGATCTTCGCGAAATCGGGGGCCGGGGACGGGCGGGAGGCGTCGCTCGTGTCCTGGCTGACCGCGAAACGGAAGCCGATCGCGTCGCCGTCGCCGGGCCGGGCGGTCGCCGGGCCCTGGGTGGCGTACGTCCAGGGCCTGCCGCCGTCGCTCTCCCAGAACGACCAGTAGCGGTAGCCGGCGGCCTGCGCCGGGGCGGCCGCGACGGCGGTCAGGGTCAGCAGGGCCCCGGCCGCGGCGCCCGCGGCCCGGGCGCCCGACCTGCGGGTGAGTCTCACTTCTTGCGGCCGCTCACGAGGAAGCCGATGCCGACGCCCACGACCATGCCGATGCCGATGATCCACCACACGTCGAAGCCGGACTCGTCCTCGCTGGTGGAGGACTCCGAGGTGTCCGGGGTCTTGGGGGCGGGTCCGGCGGCGTTGAGCTGCTCGACCAGGTCCGACGCGCCGAACTCGCGCGGGTCGGTCTCCGTGGCGCGGGCGGCCAGGATCAGCTGCGCGTACGCGGCCGGTCCGCTCTCCTTCGCCCAGGCGGCGGAGTTCTTCTCCAGCCACGCGAGGGCGGGCTCCGCCTCCTTGGCCGCACCGGCCGCGGCCAGGGCCACGACGGCGTCCGCGGTGTTGCCGAAGTCCGGCTTCTCGGCGGTGTCGGTGGCGCCGGGCATCGGCGGGGTGGTGAGGTGACCGGTCTTCGCGAGGGCATTCGCCAGGTAGGAGGCGCCGTTGAGGGCGGCCCGCTCGGCGGTCGGCTTCGTCAGGTCGGTGCAGACCGGCGGCTGCTCGGGGGACGCCTTGGTGGCGGCGACGCTCTTGCCGAGCCCCGCGAGGGTGGCCGCGGCGGTCGCGTCGGCGTTGGCGAACAGCTTGCCGTCCTTGTCCGGCTGGTACGCGAAGGCCCCGGCGCCCTCCTTGTCCGAGCAGGGGAGCGCGAAGGAGAGGAGCGCGTCGTACGGGGTGCGGCCGTCGGCGGAGGTGTACGAGCCGGGCTTCAGGCCGTTCGCGGCGAGCGCGCCGACGACGATCGAGGTGGAGTTCGCGTCGCTGGGACCGCCGGCGCCGTAACCCCAGCCGCCGTCCTTGTTCTGCACGGTCCGCAGCCAGGCGGTGCCCGCCGTGACGGCCTGGTCGACCTTCTCCGGCGCGGCGGCCTGGCGGCGGACGGAGCCGAGCGCCTGGACGGCGACGGCGGTGGCGTTGGTGTCCCGCATCGTCTTGGCGTCGCACGGCGCCGCCGCGTCCGCGCGGTAGGAGGCGAAGGAGCCGTCGGCGCACTGCTGGCCGAGGAGCCAGTCCACGGCCTGGTCGGCGGGCTGGTAGCCGGTGCTCCGCTGGGCGATGAAGGCCAGCGACTGGCGCCAGACACCGTCGTACGTCGGGTCCTTCGTGCCGTACAGACCGGCCGGGAGGGCGCCCGTCGCGGGGGTCGGAGAGGGCGCGGCGGCGGCCGGGACGGCGGCTGCGGCGCCGAGTGCGACGGCGGCGGCTGCGAGCGCGGCGGCGCCGCGGCGGACGGTGTTCATGGGGCCCTCTCCTGCGGCCGGGCACCGGCACGCCTCAGGGCACCAGGCTCGGCTCCGTATTCCTCGACGGTGCCGGCGGTCACGTCCCGGGCGGGGCATTCCGACTCACCGCCCCCTCGGGGCGGCACACGGTTGCGGGTCAGTGCCGGATTCGCACCGGCTTCCCCCCGTACGGGCATGATGACGACCCGCTCACTCTACCGGCCCGTACGCCCTCCGCCCCGGCGGTGCGAGGCGCCTCACACCGCCCCCCGTGGGGCGGCCCGCCCGGCCTCCCCGACTAGACCGCGACGTAGGTGACCGGGTCCGTGCCGGTCACGGCCTCCGCGCGGCCCAGCTTCACCAGGCGGCGGACATGGGCCTCGGCCTCGCTGACGGCGATGTTGCGGGAGCCGTGCGGGATCTGGCCCCAGGGCCGGTTCCACTCCATCCGCTCGGCGAGCTGCCAGGGGGTGAGGGGGGTGGAGAGGAGGGCGAGGAGACCGGTCAGCCGCTCCTCGTGGTGGTCGAGGAGTTCCCGCACCCGGCCGGCGGCGTCGGGGAAGGCGTACTGGTGGGCCGGGAGGACCTCGGCGACGCCGAGCCGCCCGATGCGTTCGAGGGAGTCGAGGTAGTCGCCGAGCGGATCGGCCCCGGTCGCGTCGTCCGGGTCCTCGTACAGCCCGATGTGCGGGGAGATCCCCGGCAGCAGGTGGTCGCCCGAGAACAGCCGGCCGTGCCCCGGCAGCCGCGCCGGGTGCTCCTCCTCCAGGTGGAGGCAGACGTGGCCGGGGGTGTGGCCGGGCGTCCAGACGGCGCGCAGCCGCCGGCCCGCCAGGTCCAGCAGCTCGCCGGGGACGATCTCGCGGTCGGGCAGCGCGGACCGCAGCCCCGGCAGCGTCCGCATCCGCCCCGACGCCCGGGCCGCCCTCAGCGGCGCGAGGTGCTCCTCGGGCGCCCCCACGGCCGCGAGCTTGCGGGCCAGGTAGTCCAGCCACGTCCCCGGCTCCGCCTCCCGTGTCCGGCGCACCACCGCGGTGTCCGCGGCGTGCATCGCGATCCACGCCCCCGACTCCTCCCGGACCCGGCCGGACAGTCCGTGGTGGTCCGGGTGGTGGTGCGTGATGACCACCCCGTGCACGTCCCGCGCCCCGATCCCCAGCGCCCCCAGCCCCGCCGTCAGCTCCGCCCAGCTCGCCGGGTCGTCCCACCCCGTGTCCACGAGCACCGGCCCCCGGTCCGTCTCCAGCACGTGCACCAGCGTGTGTCCCAGCGGATTGTCCGGAATCGGCACCCTCAGCGACCAGACCCCTCCGCCGTGCTCGGTCACCTGCGTCATGGGTCCTCGTCTCTCACGGAGGTACGGAGCCTGCTTGACCATTGCCCACTATAACTAGAACTGGTATCAGTTCTGAGGCATCGTCAGGAAGTCCAGGGAAACCATCTCCTCGGGAGGCGGCCGGTCATGACCGAGCTTGTGGAGCACGGAAAGCTGTTCATCGGCGGGGAGTTGGCCGATCCGCTCGGGTCCGGGACGATCGAGGTGATCTCGCCGCACACGGAGGAGGTCATCGGGCGGGTGCCGCACGCCTCGGAGGCGGACGTGGACCGGGCGGTGGCGGTGGCGCGGCGGGCGTTCGACGAGGGGCCGTGGCCGCGGATGGCGGTCGAGGAGCGGATCGCCGTCGTGAGCCGGATCAAGGACGCGATCGCGGTGCGGTACGAGGAGATCGGCCGGTCCATCAGCGCGCAGAACGGTTCGCCGTACTCGTGGTCGGTGCTCGCGCAGGCCCTGGGCGCGATGATGGTGTGGGACGCGGCGATCACGGTGGCCCGGGACTTCGTGTACGAGGAGCGGCGCGGCGGTGTGCTCGGTCCGCTGCTGGTCCGGCGCGAGCCGGTCGGGGTGGTCGCGGCCGTCATCCCGTGGAACGTGCCGCAGTTCACGGCCGCGGCGAAACTGGCGCCCGCGCTGCTCGCCGGCTGCACGGTCGTCCTGAAGCCCTCGCCGGAGTCGCCGCTCGACTCGTACATCCTCGGGGAGATCGCCACCGAGGCGGGGCTGCCCGAGGGGGTCCTCAGCATCCTGCCCGCCGACCGCGAGGTCAGCGAGTACCTCGTCGGGCACCCGGGCGTCGACAAGGTGTCGTTCACCGGCTCGGTCGCCGCCGGGCGCCGGGTCATGGAGGTCGCCTCCCGCAACCTCACCCGGGTCACCCTCGAACTCGGCGGGAAGTCGGCCGCCGTGATCCTGCCGGACGCCGACCTGGAGACGGCCGTCGCGGGGATCGTCCCGGCCGCGTGGATGAACAACGGCCAGGCGTGCGTCGCCCAGACGCGCATCCTCGCCCCCCGCTCGCGGTACGAGGAGGTCGCCGAGGCCCTCGCGGCGGCGGCCGGCGCGCTCGTCGTCGGCGACCCGCTCGACCCGGCCACCCAGGTCGGCCCGCTGGTCGCCCGCCGCCAGCAGCAGCGCTCCCTCGACTACATCGGCATCGGCCAGCAGGAGGGCGCCAAGATCCTGGCCGGCGGCGGCCGTCCGGCCGGCCTCGACCGCGGCTGGTACGTCGAGCCGACGCTCTTCGGCGGCGTCGACAACTCCATGCGGATCGCCCGCGAGGAGATCTTCGGGCCGGTCATCTGCCTGCTGCCGTACGGGGACGAGGCCGAGGCCCTGCGGATCGCCGACGACTCGGACTTCGGGCTCAGTGGCAGCGTCTGGACCGCGGACGTGGAGCACGGCATCGACTTCGCCCGGGGCGTGCGCACCGGCACCTTCAACGTGAACACCTTCAGCCTCGACATGCTCGGCCCGTTCGGCGGCTACAAGAACTCCGGTCTGGGCCGCGAGTTCGGTCCCGAGGGCTTCGGCGAGTACCTGGAGCACAAGATGATCCACCTCCCGGCCGGCTACGGGGACGCGTGATGGGGGACCGCTGGCACGTCGAGGTCGACCGCGGCGTCTGCATCGGCTCCGGCATGTGCGTCAACCACGCCCCGGCCGGGTTCCGGCTCGACACGGCCCGCCAGTCGCATCCGGTGGACACCGAGGCGGACGCCGGCGAACGGCTCCTCGCGGCCGCCGAGGGCTGTCCGGTGGAGGCCATCCTGATCACCCTCGCGGACGGGGGCGAGCCGGTCTATCCCCCGGAGGAGTAGTCGTCCGCCCATGGCACACTGCTCCCTCGGTCACGGGGCATCACCCCCGTGACCCGGGAGGGGACGAGCGTGAACGGGAAGACGTGGGCCGTGGGCGCCGCGGTGGGGGCGATGCTGCTCGGGGCCGCCGGGTGCGGGCCCGGCGGCGGGGGGAAGGCCGGGGGCGACGGGGCCTTCGACCGGGAGGCCGTACAGGAGGAGATCGGTACGGCCGTGGCCGCGCAGGCGCTGCCGGAGGGCCGGTCCGTGGAGCCGGAGAAGCTCGCGGCCTCTGCGGCGGCTTCGGCCTCGGCCGGCACGGGGGCTTCGGCCGACGCGGAGCGCGAGCGGGTCGCGGCCCGGATGGCGGCCTGCGCGGCGGGGTGGCAGTACGCCGGGGCCGTGGTGGAAGGGGCTCGGGGGAAGTTCGACCGGACGGTCACCGCGCTCACGGCGAAGGGCTGGAAGGCGTCCGGCGAGCGGCTCGAGGAGAAGCTCGACGACAAGGGCGGGACCTCGGTCGGCGTCTCGCTCGAGAAGGGCGGCTGGACGCTCTACGCCCGCCACCACGCCTCGAACTCGGCGGGGATGGACCTCCTCTCCTTCCTCGCGACGGAGGACGCATGCATGAAGGGTTTCAGCCGCCGGGAGGGGGACCTCCTGGAGGGGGACGGGGACTCCGGGAACTGACACGGGCCGCGAGTGCGCCGCGCCGTCGTTCCCACGTGCAAAACTGTGCCCCTGATTGCGGGGGCAAGAGGCCTTCGTGCGTACGTAGTCGGGAGTGCTGTGCGCAAGGCGATGGGGGCGGCCGCCGCGGCCGCCTGTGCGGTTCTGCTGGTCGCGGGCTGCGGGAGCGAGGGCGGCGCGGACAAGGGCGGTTCGGCGTCCGGGGGTTCGTCCTCGGCCGGTTCGTCCTCGACGGGCGGCTCGGGCGGTTCGGGGGGCGAGCGCCTGGACGGGGCCGCCGTCACCAAGGAGTTGACGGACGCGGCGACGGCGGCCGGCTTCACGCAGGACGCCTCGGGCGAGCAGATCCCCGCCGAGGCCAAGGACTGCATGGTCAGTTGGACGGCCGACGCCGCGAAGGCGGCCGACCCGGCGAAGTCGTACGCGGACACGGTCGCGACGCTGACCAAGGGCGGCTGGACCGAGGCGCGCAGCTCCGGAGCGGGCGGCTCGGTCATCAAGTCCCTGAAGAAGAGCAGTTGGCAGCTCCAGGCCAGCAACCACTCGGCGGGCCCGCTGAAGTTGGTCATGTTCGTGGCCGTCGACAGCGGCCCGGAGTGCGCCGCGGTCATCGCGGAGAACAACGCCAAGGCGCAGGGCTCCTGACCCCGTCCCGTCCGTGCCCCCGGCGGTCCGCCCGCCGGGGGTGCGGGCGGGCGTCCGGCCGGGAGGGCGCGGCCCGCGGGGCCGTCCCCGGCCGGTCGCCGGGCCGCCGGGCGCGGTCGGCCCCGTGCGGGCCGTCGCCTTCCCGCGCGCCGTCAGGCTCCGGCGGGCGCCGGGGCCGTCAGGTCGATCAGCCGGCAGACCGTCTCGATGTCGATCTTCACCTGTGCGATCGAGGCGCGGCCCGACAGCCAGGTGATCAGCGCCGAGTGCCAGGTGTGCTCGATCACGCGGACCGCCGAGAGCTGGCTCGGCGTCGGGTGCTCGGTGCCCATGGCGTCCAGGATGATCGCGGTGGTCAGCCGGGAGACCGTGTCGACCTCGGGGCTGACGCTGCGGTCGGCGAAGGTCAGCGCCCGCACCATCGCGTCGGCCAGCTGCGGTTCGCGCTGGAGCGCCCGGAAGGCCCGCATCAGGGTCTCCGCGACCCGCTCGGCCGGGTCGGCGCCGGCGGGCGGCCGCTTCCGCAGCGTGGTGTGCATGTGCTGGAGCTGGTCCTGCATCGTCGCGACCAGCAGGTGGATCTTGGACGGGAAGTAGCGGTAGAGGGTGCCCAGGGCCACGCCGGCCGCCTCGGCCACCTCCCGCATCTGCACGGCGTCGAAGCCGCCCCGCGCGGCGAGCTGGGCGCTGGCGTTCAGGATGCGGCGGCGCCGCGCCTCCTGGCGCTCCGTGAGGGGCGGCGACGCGGGTCTGTGGTCCGCTCTGTTCTCTGCGGTCATGAGGTCCCGTTCCGTGCGGTGGGGAGCGACAGTATGGCGGCGTGGCCGCCGTGGCGCGAATCACCTGTTCCGGCTCTCACGGCGGAGCTACCTGCCGGTAGATTCTGTCCTCCTCGAAGGATCAAGAAGACGGCCAAGAAGATCCAGAACGATCAAGTCTGTAACTTGTTCTAGATTAGCGCGAGCGGTTACGCTCCGGCGAAACGCACGCTCGAAGGGGGTCGCGCATGACCGCTGAGGCCATAGAGGCAAGCCCCCGGCAGGGCGTCACCGCGGCCGGTGACGGACCGTTGCGGATCGCTCTCCTCACGTACAAGGGGAACCCCTTCTGCGGGGGCCAGGGCGTCTACGTCCGGCACCTCTCCCGCGAGCTCGCCCGCCTCGGCCACCAGGTCGAGGTCATCGGCTCCCAGCCGTACCCCACGCTCGACGAGGGGGTGCCGCTCACCGAGATCGCCAGCCTCGACCTCTACCGCTCGCCGGACCCGTTCCGGACGCCGAAGCGCGAGGAGTACCGCGACTGGATCGACGGGCTGGAGGTCGCCACCATGTGGACCGGCGGCTTCCCCGAGCCGCTGACCTTCTCGCTGCGCGCCCGGCGCATGCTCGCCGCCCGGCGCGGCGACTTCGACGTGATCCACGACAACCAGACCCTGGGGTACGGACTCCTCGGCGGCCCCCGCGCCCTCGGCGCGCCGCTCGTCACCACGATCCACCACCCCATCACCGTCGACCGGCAGCTGGAGCTCGACGCCGCCGCCGACTGGAAGCGCCGGGCCTCCGTCCGCCGCTGGTACGCCTTCACCCGCATGCAGAAGCGGGTCGCCCGGCGCACCGAGTCCGTCCTGACCGTCTCCGGCACCTCGCGCCAGGAGATCGTCGAGCACCTCGGCGTCCGCGAGGACCGCATCCGGGTCGTCCACATCGGCGCCGACACCGACCTCTGGTCCCCGGACCCGGCCGTGGCCGAGGTCCCCGGCCGGATCGTGACCACCTCCAGCGCGGACGTCCCCCTCAAGGGCCTGATCCACCTGATCGAGGCGCTCGCCAAACTCCGCACCGAGAACCCCGACGCCCACCTCGTCGTCGTCGGCAAGCGCGCCGAGGCCGGCCCCGTCGCCCGGGCCATCGAGCGGTACGGCCTCGAAGACGCCGTCGAGTTCGTCAAGGGCATCACCGACGCCGAACTCGTGGACCTGGTCCGCTCCGCCCAGGTCTCCTGCGTGCCCTCCCTGTACGAGGGGTTCTCGCTGCCCGCCGCCGAGGCGATGGCCACCGGCACCGCGCTGGTCGCCACCACCGGCGGGGCGATCCCCGAGGTCGCGGGCGCGGACGGCGAGACGTGTCTCGCGGTGCCGCCGGGGGACTCCGGCGCGCTGGCCGCCGCCCTGGGACGGGTGCTCGGGGACGCGGAGCTCCGGGCACGGCTCGGCGCCGCCGGCCGCGAGCGGGTGCTGTCCCGGTTCACCTGGGCGCGCGCCGCGCAGGGCACCGCCGAGCTGTACCGCGAGGCGGTCGCCCGGCAGGGGACCGGAGTCCGCCGGTGACCTCCGGCCGTCGTCGCCGGGCCGTGCCCGGCGACGGGGTCGTGCCCACCCCCTCCGGCGCTCCCGGCACCGGCGGAGCGGGGAGGACCCCCAGCGCCCCGCGGAACGCCTGCCCACCTCCACCTTCCCACCCCGAAAGCAGGACCTCGTGCTGACCGTCGACTTCACCCGCTTCCCGCTCGCCCCCGGCGACCGCGTGCTCGACCTGGGCTGCGGTGCGGGTCGGCACGCGTTCGAGTGCTACCGGCGCGGCGCGCAGGTGGTGGCCCTCGACCAGAACGGCGAGGAGATCCGCGAGGTCGCCAAGTGGTTCGCGGCGATGAAGGAGGCCGGCGAGGCCCCCGCCGGGGCGACCGCGACCGCGATGGAGGGCGACGCCCTCAACCTGCCGTTCCCCGACGAGTCCTTCGACGTCGTCATCATCTCCGAGGTCATGGAGCACATCCCGGACGACAAGGGCGTGCTCGCCGAGATGGTCCGGGTCCTCAGGCCGGGCGGCCGGATCGCGATCACCGTGCCCCGCTACGGCCCCGAGAAGGTCTGCTGGACGCTCTCCGACGCGTACCACGAGGTCGAGGGCGGCCACATCCGCATCTACAAGGCCGACGAGCTCCTCGCCAAGATCCGGCAGGCCGGCCTCAGGCCGTACGGCACCCACCACGCCCACGCGCTGCACTCGCCGTACTGGTGGCTGAAGTGCGCCTTCGGCGTGGACAACGACAAGGCGCTGCCGGTCCGCGCCTACCACAAGCTCCTGGTCTGGGACATCATGAAGAAGCCCGCCCTGACCCGGGTCGCCGAGCAGCTGCTCAACCCGGTCGTCGGCAAGAGCTTCGTGGCGTACGCGACCAAGCCCCACCTCCCGAAGGCCGACACCGCGGACGCGGCGAAGTGACGTCCCCCGAGCGGATCGCCGAACACCTCGTCCTGCCCGGGGTGCTCACCGCCGAACAGGCCGCGGAGACCGTCGCCGGGATCCTGGGGACGCAGCGCGAGGACGGGGCCATCCCGTGGTTCCGGGGCCACCACCTCGACCCGTGGGACCACACCGAGGCCGCCATGGCCCTGGACGCCGCCGGCGAGCACGACGCCGCGGCCCGCGCCTACGCGTGGCTCGCCCGCCACCAGAACGGCGACGGCTCCTGGTACGCGGCCTACCACGACGGCGAGGCGGACCGGGTCACCGACCGGAACCGCGAGTCCAACTTCGTCGCGTACGTGGCCGTCGGCGTCTGGCACCACTACCTGTGCACCGGCGACGACGCCTTCCTCGACCGCATGTGGCCGGTGGTCTACGCGGCCGTGGAGTTCGTCCTCGGGCTCCAGCAGCCCGGCGGCCAGATCGGCTGGAAGCGCGAGGACGACGGCACCGCGGTCGGCGACGCCCTGCTGACCGGCAGTTCGTCCGTCCACCAGGCGCTCCGCTGCGCCCTCGCCATCGCCGAGGCGCGCGAGGAGCCGCAGCCGGACTGGGAGCTGGCGGCCGGCGCCCTCGGCCACGCGATCCGCAGGCACCCCGAGCGCTTCCTCGACAAGTCCCGCTACTCGATGGACTGGTACTACCCCGTCCTCGGCGGGGCGGTCACCGGGCCCGAGGCGCAGGCCCGCATCGAGGCCGGCTGGGACGCGTTCGTCGTGCCCGGCCTCGGCGTGCGCTGCGTCGTCCCCAACCCGTGGGTCACCGGCGGCGAGTCCTGCGAACTCGCCCTGACGCTCTGGGCGATGGGCGAGTCGGACCGGGCCCTGGCGATCCTCCAGGACCTCGCGCACCTGCGGGCCGCGAACGGCATGTACTGGACGGGGTACGTCTTCGAGGGCGAGCAGGAGTCCGACAAGGCCTTCTGGCCCGAGGAGCAGACCAGTTGGACCGCCGGGTCCCTGCTGCTCGCGGTCGCCGCCCTCGGCGGCGAGGAGGCCACCGTCGCGGTCTTCGGCGGCGAACGCCTCCCGCAGGGCCTCGAACCGGACTGCTGCCGCGTCTGATTTCCGGCGCTTTAGGATGTGCGCGTTCATGAGTGGCATGGACACGCGCACGGTGCGGGAGAGCAGAGTCAAGTGGACCGTCGAGGGTCTGTGAGTGAGAGATCCTCGGCCGCGACTGCGGCCGGGGAGCTGGCGGGCGAACTGCTCGCGCTGAAGAAGGCGTCGGGGCTGAGCTTCGCCCAGCTCGGCGAGAAGACCCACTACGCCAAGTCGTCGTGGGAACGGTGGGTCAACGGGAAGCAGTTCCCGCCCCGGGCCGCCGTGGAGAGCATCGGCCGGCTCGGGGGCAAGGACCCGGCGGCCCTGCTCGCCCTCTGGGAGCGGGCCGACGGGGAACGGGCCACGGCCGACCCGGAGCCGGCCTCCGCGGAGGAAGGGCAGCCGGCCGCCGGCGCCCCCGAAGACCCCGCCGACGGGCCGGACCGGGACCCGGCCGGGTCCGTACGGCCCGGGCGCCGCCGCGCGGCGTGGATCGCGGCCGTGGCCGTGGCCGCGGCCGTCCTCGCCGCGGGAGCCGCCCTGGGCTACGCCCTGCTGCCGTCCGACGAGGCGAAGCCGCCCGTGAAGGTCGCCGGTCCGGCGACCGGCTGCCAGGGCGCCCCCTGCGAGGGCCGGGATCCGAAGAAGATGAACTGCGGGGCCGACGCCGTCACGGTCCGTACCGGTTCCATCCCCAAGGACCTGGTGATCGAGCTCCGTTACAGCAAGGCGTGCCAGGCGGCCTGGGGCCGGATCTCCTTCGCCCAGGTCGGCGCCACCGTCGTCGTCAACAACTCCGACGGCGCCGCGCAGGCCGACGTCGTGCACTACGACCGGGACGTCTACACCCCCCTGATCGCCGCCCCGGACGACGGCTCGGTGTGGGTCTGCGCCGCCCTCCCGAAGGACGGCGCCCGCAGCTGCACCGGTCGCTTCATCCCGAGCGAGGAACAGCAGCCGTAGCCCCCAGGACCTCCCGCGCGGCCCGCTCCTGGCGGCGCGTCAGGGTCCCGCGGGCCTGACCGCTCCGTCCTGTCCGTTCCCGGAGTTCGGGGCCCGGCACACCCCCGTGTCGCCGGGCCCCGGGTCATGTGCGGGACCTCCGCCTTCGTGTCGTGAGCGACCCGGCGGGTCGCGCGCGCAGACAGGCTGGCATCCGTCGTGCGGACGTGTATTGGACAAAAACGCAGGGGTCCGTGACCGGTGGGTCTCAGCCGGCCAGCCAGGTGCTCGTCGCGGTGCGGGCGGCGAGGAAGCGGCCGGGTGGGAGGCCGGTGACGGCGGTGAACTCGCGGCTCAGATGGGACTGGTCGCAGTAGCCGCAGGCGGCCGCGACGTCGGCGGCGCGGCCGCCCTGGGTGAGCAGGCGGATCGCCCGGTTCAGCCGCAGGACGCGGGCGAGGCGCTTGGGGGTGAGGCCGATCTGCTCGCGGAAGCGGTTCTCCAGGTGGCGGGGGCTCCGGCCGGTGCGGGCGGCCAGCTCGCGGACCGGGACGGCACCCGCCGTACGGTCGAGGAGGTGCCAGGCCTCCAGGACGGCCGGGGACGGCTCGCGGGACGGCGCGGCGCCGGCCGTCCAGCGCAGCAGCGCCTCGTCGACCAGGGCGAACCGCTCGCGCCAGCCGGGGGCCGCCTCCAGCGCCGTGCCGAGCCGGCGGAACCGGCCGCCCAGGAGGTCCGCCGGGTCGGTCATGGTGTCCGCGAGCTCCCCGAGGGGGGTGCCGAGGAGGCGGTACGCGGCCCAGGGCGCGAGGGTGAGCTCCACGCCGTGGAGATCTCCCCGGTGCCCGAGCACCCGGGCCCGGGTGTGCAGCCCGGACACCACCGAGGTGTGTGCCGGGGCCGGGGTCCCCGTCGCCCCGCGGCCCGTCCGGCCCAGCCGCACCTCGCCGCCGAAGCCGATGAGCAGCGACACCCGCCCGCTCGGCACGACCAGGCGCTCCTGCGGCGGCCCCGCCGCCGACCGGAACCCGCGGTAGGTCCCGACGCCCGGCCGGAGCCGGGCGTCGGGCCTCGCGTAGAACCACTGGCAGTTTCCCGCTGCGCACACGCGGCGTCTCACCGTCACACCTCCTGGGGTCCGGAGCCGTCCCGGACCGGCCTTCACCCCCCACTGTCGGATCGGGCCGGACGGCGGGCCAGAGGCGGCGGCGTCCCAGGGATGCCGGGGGACGTCCCCCGCCTCCCACCTGCGACGACGTGCGCGAACAGGGACGGGGGCGAGGGGCGCGGAACCCGTTCGGAGCCACCCCGGTGGCGGGCCGCGGGGGGCGCGGCGAGGCTGGCGCCACAGTCCCCAGGGAGGTTTCGCCGTGCCCAGAACCGTGTCCCGTGGCGTCGTGGCGCTGCTGTTGTCCTGCACTCTGCTGCTGACCACCGCCGCCTGCGGCGGTGACGGGGAGGCGCAGAGCACGAACGCCGCCGCGACCCCGTCGAGCACGAGCACCGTCGAGCAGCAGAAGCTCGCCAAGACGCGGTTCGTGGCCAACGCGGGCCTGGCGGCCGGTGCCGCCTACCAGTGGATCGTGAAGCCCTACCGCGCGGGCAAGTTCAAGAAGGGGGCCGACGGCCGGACCGTCGCCCTGGTGAAGGCGGGCCTGGCGGGGGCGTTCACGTACAACCGGCTCAAGGCGGCCGTGAACAACGCCAAGGGAGACCCGCTGCTGTCGAAGGCGGTCGTGCCGCTGACGGCCGGGATCGACTCGCTGAAGGACCTCGGGACCAAGCTCCGCAAGGGCCAGGCGGGTGACGCGGACGTCGGCGCCTTCGAGAGCGTCATCAACAGCGTCAAGGACGCAGGGAAGAGCGCCGGCGCCGAGGTCGTCGACCAGGTGCCCAGCACCTCGCAGCTGGGCGGCTGACGTCAGGTGCTCAGCTCCGCCAGGACGCGGAGCGTGGCGGGGTCCGGTGACGTGACGAGGAGGTCGGTCACCGGACCCCGCCGCCACGCGTCGAGCCGTCCAGCGATCCTGCGGCGCGGGCCGACGAGCGAGATCTCGTCGGCGAAGGCGTCCGGCACGGCGAGCACGGCCTCCTCGCGGCGGCCGGCCGCGAACAGCTCCTGGATGCGCCGGGCCTCCTTCTCGTACCCCATCCGCCCCATCAGGTCGGCGTGGAAGTTGCGGGCCGAGTGCCCCATGCCGCCGATGTAGAAGCCGAGCATCGCCTTGACCGGCAGCAGTCCGGCCGTCACGTCCTCGCACAGCTGCGCCCGGACCATCGGGGCGACGAGGAAGCCGTCCGGGAGGTGCTCGGGGAGCGCGTACACCTGCGCCCAGCGCTCCGGCGTCCAGTAGAGCGGCAGCCAGCCGTCGGCGATGGACAGGGTCTGCGCGATGTTCCGGGGGCCCTCGGCCCCGAGCAGCACGGGGAGGTCGGCCCGCAGCGGATGGGTGATCGGCTTGAGCGGCTTGCCGAGTCCCGTGCCGTCCTCGCCGGAGTACGGGTGGGAGTGGTGTCGTCCGTCGAGCCGGACGGGGCCCTCGCGGCGCAGGACCTGCCGGACCACGTCCACGTACTCGCGGGTCGCGGTCAGCGGCGAGCGGGGGAAGGGCCGGCCGTACCAGCCCTCGACGACCTGCGGTCCGGACAGCCCGAGCCCCAGGAGCATCCGGCCTCCGGAGAGGTGGTCCAGGGTGAGCGCGTGCATGGCCGTCGTCGTCGGCGCGCGCGCGGCCATCTGCGCGACGGCCGTGCCCAGCCCGATCCGGCTGGTGTGCGCGGCGATCCAGGTCAGTGCCGTGAAGGCGTCCGAGCCCCAGGCCTCCGCCGTCCACACGGAGGCGTAGCCGAGCCGTTCGGCCTCCTGGGCGAGTTCGAGGTGGGTGGCGGAGGGGCCGCGGCCCCAGTAGCCGAGGGCGAGTCCGAGTCGCATGCCCCGCAACCTTTCTGACGAACCGTCAGGTAGTGCGGGCACTGTACGGCAACGGCCCCCCGCCCGGAAGGGATTCCGGGCGGGGGGCCGTTGCGCGAGGGCGTGCGGCCCTAGCCGCGCTGGATGCCGGTGGTGTCCTGCAGCACGCCGCGGCGGCCGTCCTGCGTCTGGGCCACCAGGGCCGCGCCGCGCTGCTCGACCGCCAGGTACCAGGTGCCGGGCGCCAGCTCGGCGATCGGCGCCTGCGAGCCGTCCTCCGCGTACAGCGGACGGGCGACCGGGACCGCGAACCAGAACGGCGCGAAGTCCGCGGCGGGCGCGGCCGGCTGCGGGGCCTGGGCCTGCGGCTCCGGCTGCTGCGGGGCGTGCGGCTGCGGGGCGCCGGCCTGCGCGCCGAACGGGGCGCCCGCGCCGTGCGACGGGTCCTGCGGGCCGCCGTACTGCGGGTGCTGCGCGCCCGGGTAGCCGTAGCCGCCGGGGACGCCCGGCTGACCGGGCTGGCCCGGCTGCATGCCGTACGGCTGCGGGGCCTGCGGGCGCGGCGCGCCCATCAGCGGGGCCTTCAGGGCGGGCACCAGCGGACCGGCCACCGCGGCACCGGCCGCGACCAGCGCGGCGATGAGGCCGAGGATGAGGCCGGCGCCCGCGCTCGTCGACTCGAAGACCCACATCAGCAGCGTCCACGCCGAGGCGATGGTGAACGCGGTGCCGACCTGGCCGAGCTCGAGGCCGACGACCTTGCGCTGCTGCGGCAGGCCGTGCGAGACGACGACGAGGGCGATGCCGGCGAGGCCGAGGAAGAAGGAGCCCCAGCCGAGCGGCGAAGCCTCCCACGAGTACGGCAGGTCGACCTGGTCGCAGATGGCATCCGGGCCGTCGCAGCCGGCGTATCCGAGGAACGAGGCGATGAACAGCACCACCGCTGCGCCGATCAGCACGCCATCGCCTCGGGTGAGGGAGCGGATATTCACGTAAGAGTCCTTCGTCGGTCGTCGTTCGTCGCGTCGGGGGGTGGCACTCGGGGCTTCACGGCACGGGGGCGGCCCCATCGTACGGAGCGAATCTATCGCCCGCCGGTTCTACCCCTTGAGGTAGGTCGCGATGCCGTCGGCCATCCCCTGGGCCGCCTTCTGTCGCCACGTCGACGACGTGAGCAGTCGTGCGTCCTTGGGATCACGCATATTGCCGCATTCGACGAAGACCTTGGGCACGGTTGAGAGATTGAGGCCGCCGAGGTCGGACCGGACGTCCAACCCGGTACCTCCGCCGAGGTAGTTGGCGGGGGACGTGCCGGTCGCGCGGGCGAACGCGCCGGCGATGCGCTCGCCCAGCGCGCGGGAGGGGCCGACGATCGGGGCGGTGTCGGCCGCTCCGGCGCGCACCCGTGCGGGAAGGATCACATGGAAGCCGCGGTTGCCGACGGCCGAGCCGTCCGCGTGGACGGAGACGACGGCGTCGGCGCGGGCGGCGTTGCCGATGCGGGCCCGCTCGTCGATGCACGGACCCCAGGGGCGGTCGCCGTCATGGGTCAGGACCACCTTCGCGCCGCGCGCGGTCAGCAGGTCCCGCAGCCGGTGGGAGACGTCCAGGGTGAACGACGCCTCCGTGTACCCCGCGTCGGTGGAGGTCCCGGTCGTGTCGCATTCCTTGCGTGTCGTCCCGATGTTCACCTTTTTATTGATTTCCGTGGTGTGGCGGAAATTGCCCGAGTTGTGCCCCGGGTCGATCACGACGGTACGGCCGACGAGCGAGCGGCTCTGGGAGAGGGGGAGCGGCGAGCGGCTCCGCGTCGGTACGGGGAGCGGCGGCCGGGACTGCGAGGTCCGCAGGGCCTCCTGGGCGTCCTGGGCCTTTCCGGCGGACGGAGCGGCCTGGGACGCCCCGCATCCGGCGAGTGCGGCGAGGCAGCCCGCGGCGGCGAGGGCGGCGAGAGTACGGCGGGCGGTGTTCCGGTGGTCGTACGGCACCCCGCGACTCTAGGCCCTGCGCGCGGCGAATGCCCGCAGCCCGTACGTCGCAGCTTGGTCACCGCTTCGCGGAACGGTGGACGCGTGTGCGCGGACCGTGAAGGGTAGGTGAGAAGAGGCGACGGTGGGGTGTCACCGCGCAATGGCCCACGAGGGGGAACCGTGGTGGGGGAAGAACCGAACGACGCACGTCCCGAGCCGTCCGACCGTGTTCCGGACGACAGACCCTTGGACCCGCGCATCCAGGCGGCGCCCAAGGTGCCGCAGCAGCCGGCGGCCCCCGGAGGCGCCGAACCGCCCTGGACGGCCCCGGCCCCGGCCGGGCCCGCTCCCGAGGCGCCGGCCACGCCCACGCTCGCCTTCGGCACGCCGCCCGCCGCCGGCAGCGGCGCGGGAGCCGACGCGGGCGCCGCGGCCCCGCCCGGTTCCGGACCCCCGCCCGGCTGGACGGGAGGGGCCGCCGTACCGCCGCAGCCCGCGGTGCCGCCGGGATTCGGCCCGCCGCCCGGACACGGCTCCTTCGGCTACGGCCCGCCGTCCGGACTCGGCCCACAGCCGCCCGCCCCGCCGCCCGGCGAGGCCAACGGCGCGCAGGCCGCCATGATCGGCCTCCTCAACCTCTCCTGCCTCGGCCTCGGCTACGTGCTGCTGCGCCACTGGGCCGGCGCCGCCGTCTGCTGGCTCGCCACCGCCGCCCTGCTCGTCCTCGCGCTCCCCGCCGACGTCGACGGCGTCCCCGCGGGCGTCCTCATCGGCTACGGCGTCTTCCTGCTCGCGGCGGCCGCCGACGGCGCCCGCCGCGGGCTGCGCGCCACGCTCCGGGTCGGCGACTCCCTCCGGCGCCTCGCGCTCCCGCTCGCCGTCGTGCTCCTCGCCGTCCCCGCGGGCGGCTCGCTCGCGTACGGGGCGGCCCGCGACGAGGCGAGGGAGCAGGCGCTGCTCGACCGGCTCGCCGCGGCGGACGGCCTCGTGAAGTCCGCCGACGGCCTCGCCTTCGACAAGGCCGAGCCGACCTTCCGCAAGGCCCTGGCCACCTACCAGGACCTCGGGACGCGGCACGCGGGCTCCCGGGCCGGGAAGCTGGTGCCCCAGCGGCTCGACGCCTACTACGCGACGGTCTCCGCCCCGTACGCCGCGAAGCGGTACTGCGAGGCCGTCCCGCCGCTGAAGCACCTGCGGGGGCTGTCCGGCACGGTCGACAAGGAACTCCTCGGCTCCCGGCCCGCCAAGACCGACGAGCCGCTCGCCGCGTCCCTCTACGCGTGCGGCACGGCGGCCCTCGGGGTGCGGACCGCCGACCCGACCGCGAGCGAGAGCCTCAACGACCTCCTCGACACCTTCCCGAAGTCCCGCGAGGCCACCCAGGTCGAACCGGCCGTCCGCGCGGCGATCAAGACCCGGACGACCGCCCTCGACGGCGGCTCCGCACCCTGCGAGACCACCGAGGAGCTGCGCGCGCTCGACTCCTCCCTCGACAACATGAGGGACCCCTCGCTCCAGGGCGCCGCGAAGGAGGCCGCCGCGGCGGTGCAGCGGGGGCACTTCGCCTGCGGGACCTCCCAGTTCAAGGACAAGGACTTCACCGACGCGATCACGACCATGACCGAGTACGCCAAGGCGTACCCGTCCAGCCCCCAGGCCGCGCACGCCCGCTCGATCGCCATCGCCGCCGAGATCGCCGACGAGGAGCCGGCCGCGGGCAAGAACCTGCCCCCGGCGGAGGTCCCCGGCGGCAGCCGGATGGTCATGGTGGTCAGCAACGACGGCCCCGGCGAGGTCGAGCTGCTCTACACCGGCCCGATGACCGGCAAGGTCACCCTCAAGGCCTGCGGCACCTGCACCAAGTACCCGAGCCCGATCTTCTCCAACGACAAGAAGGTCAAGGCCTGCACCGGACCGTCCTCGAAGTACCCCAAGGCGACCCTGCTGCTGCCCGCCGGCGACTACCACTTCCTCCAGAAGCGGGCGTCCACCGGCACGTCGTCGGCCGGGGACACCAAGTCCAGCAAGGCCAAGATCGAACCCGGCTACAGCTACACCAACTGCCTCTACGTGACCTCCGGTTTCTGACCCGGCGCCACGCGTCCCCGCCACCCTCACGGTGGCGGCCGCCGGCCCGTTCAGCCCACCCGGCGGAGCACCCGCAGCGAGTCGGTCACCGAGATCTCCTCGAACGCGCCCGACTCCAGGGCGCGCAGGTAAATCCGGTACGGCGCCTGCCCGCCGTCCTCCGGGTCGGGGAAGACGTCGTGGATGACCAGCACCCCGCCGGGCGCCACCTTCGGCGCCCAGCCCTCGTAGTCGTTCGAGGCGTGCTCGTCGGTGTGCCCGCCGTCGATGAACACCAGACCGAGCTGCCCGCCCCACACCTTCGCCACCTGCGGCGACCGGCCGACCACGGCCACCACGTGCTCCTCGAGACCCGCCTTGCGCAGCGTCCGGCGGAACGTCGGCAGCGTGTCCATGAGACCCACCTCCGGGTCGACCACCGTCGGGTCGTGGTACTCCCAGCCCGGCTGCTGCTCCTCGCTGCCCCGGTGGTGGTCCACCGTCACCGCGACCGTCCCCGCCCGCCGCGCCACGTCGGCCAGCAGGATCGTCGACCGCCCGCAGTACGTCCCGACCTCCAGCAGCGGCAGCCCCAGCTCGGCCGCCCGGGCGGCGGCGGCGTACAGCGCCAGTCCCTCCCCGACGGGCATGAAGCCCTTCGCGGCCTCGAAGGCGGCAAGGATCTCGGGCTCGGGCACGGACATGGCTGACTCCTACTGGCGGGTACGCGGGTATCGAGCGCCCATCGTGCCCTACCCGTCGCACGCGAACCACACGGGAGACCGCTTCGCCGCCGCACACCGCGGCGCGTCCCGGGACGCCGGGGAAGCCCCGCGCCTCCCCGCCCGGCCTTGCGGGCGCGCGCCCCGTCCGTGGAGGATGCGGCGGAAGAGCCCGCGGGTGAGGGAGGAACGTCATGGGGGGCGACGTGGACCCGGCCGGCGCGCGCCGTCGCGAGCCGTCCCGCTGCCCCGGCGCGGAAGACGGCCGCACCGCGGGCCGTACCGGCCGTTGACCGTGGCGACGCTCATCGGGATGGCGATCCTCGCCCTCGTGCTGCCCGCGTGGGCGGGCATCACCTTCGTGGGACTGGTCCGGGCCCGCCGGGGGGACGCGCTGCCGCCCCCGCCCCGCCCGCGCCGCACCGCGGCGAGGAAGACGGCCTACCTCGCGGGCCTGGCGACCCTCGCGGGCGGCGCGCTGCACGTGTACGGCCTGTCGTACCTGCCGTTCCTCTTCCCCGAGGACGCCTGCTGGTTCGCGGCGGGGATGAAGACGTACCCGGACTCCAGCAGCGCGCTGCCGGTCAGTCTGGTGTGCCGCGGCTACGAGATCGTGCCCTGGTGGGTCAATCCGGGACTGCTGGTGCTGGCGGTGACCGCCATCACGGCGACCGTCGCGTCCGCGGTGCTCGCGTGGCGCGGGAGACGGCGGCCGGAGCGAGGGGCCGGGCGGATGGGCCCGGCCGACGGGAGGCGGACATGAGCGGCGGCGGGGGCTGGTGGGTGCTGGTCGAGACGACGACCTGGACGCACCGGGAATGGGAGTTGGTCAGGACGGAGCCGGTCGACGGGGGCCGGGACCGGGCGCTCGCCCGCGCGGGCGAACTGGCGCGCACCTGCACGATGGCCGGTGCCGACGCGGTACACCCCGGCGCCTACGGTCGCCGGGTGTTCCGCGTCGGCGACACCAGCTGGCTCGTGGAGATCGCGTCGTCCGAGTGGAACTCCTCCACGAGGAGCGAGGAGACGCACACCGCGCACGTCCGCATCTCGGTCGCCGAGCTGGAGTACACCCACGAGCCACCCCCGGCGGAGCCGCCGGCCCGCGGCCGGCTGCGGCGGGCCCTCGGCCGGGAGTGAGCGCGGGCGGGGCCGGTGCCGGGGGCGTGTGCTCGGTGCTCGGTGCAAGGGGCCCCGGGCAAGAGGGGCGAAGGGTGTGGGGCACGGCGGCCGGGACCTGGCCCGAGGCTGTGTCTTCGGGGCCCCGGGACACGCGCGCCCGGCGGTGTCAGCCCGCCGCGCCTGTCAGGACCGCGCGGAGCTTGCGTACCCCGGCCTTCCACTCCTCGCCGTCCGACTCCTCCCAGAGCTCCAGGAGTTCGGAGGGCTGGACCAGGATGCGGTCCAGGGCCCGGGCGGCCAGGGGGCGGGACTCCGGCGGGAGTTCGGGAAGCGGCTTCTTCGGTCCGTAGGAGGTGGTGACCGGCTCGCCGCCCGGGCACTGGGCCGCGACCAGGGCGGCCGACGCGATCGCCTCCACCGCGAGGTCCGCGTCGAGGTACTCCTCGCCCGTCGAGGTCACCTCGCGGAAGGCCGCGAGCAGCACCTCGGCCCGCTTCTCCTCGGGGGCCTCGTCCACCCGGTAGGAGAAGTCGGCTGCGGTGTCGTTGTCGAAGGGGCCGATGTCCCAGGTGCCCATGGCGTACTCGCTCTCTCGGTCACGTGCTCTGCTGTGCCGACAGCGTGACACCCGCCACTGACAACGGACTTCCGGTGTCTCCGGCCGCCCGTGCCGCTCAGGGGCGGCCCGGGCCTTCGAGGTTCTCGATCATCCGCTTCAGGACGCGGACGGCGGTGCCGTACTCGTCGGTCGAGATGCCGTCGACGGACCGTCTGCGGAAGGCCGCGACGTGCGTGCCGACCTCGTCCAGGCGGCGGGCGCCGTCGGGGGTGAGGGCGAGCCGTCCCGGGGCCGGGCGGGAAGCCCAGCCGTCGGCGAGCACGCGGTCGACGGCGGCCGTCAGGGCGGCGGTGCCGGCGTTGGCGGAGAGGGCCGACAGGACCTCGGCATCGGTTGCCCCGTCCCCGTCGCGGACGACGTTGAGGACCTGCCAGGCGACGCGGGTGAGGCCGAACTCCCCGAGCGTGCCGTCCATGACCCGGGTCAGTGCCGCGTCGGTGCGGTTGAGCAGATAGCCGATGGGTGTGGACGCGGGCTCCATGCGGGATTCCCCTCGGTGGCGTCGGTGGCGTCGGTGGCGTCGGTGGCCGTTGCGCGGCCGCCGGTCCGCGCCCGGCCGGTGGTCAGTGCGCCGGCGCGGGCTCGGCAGCCAGTATCGACGGCCAGTCCTGGGCCCGTGCCCATGCTCCGAAATCCTGCCAGCCGACCTCGGGGAACTCGCGGCGCAGCCCGGTGACGTCGACGTCGAGTCCGGTCGTGGTGAAGTACGCGAACATCGCGGCCAGATCCGTGGACCGGGTGCGCACGTGGGCGAGCGGCACCTCCTGGTAGGAGACCGGGCGGCCGAGGGCGGCGGCGAGGACGGCGGTCATCCCCGCCGGGGTGCGTTCGTCGGAGGCGATGTCGACGCGCCGGCCGGTGAAGTCGGCGCGGCGGCCGAGCGCGAGGGCGGCGAAGGCGCCTATGTCCCGCGAGGAGACGAGGGCGAGCGGCCGGTCGGCCGGCATCGGCCAGGCGAAGACGCCCTCGCGCAGGCCGTCGGCGGTCCAGCCGCCGGTGTAGTTGTCCATGAAGGCCGCGGGGCCGATCACGGTCCAGGGGGTGCCCGAGGCGCGGAGGTGGTGCTCGACGGCCCGCTTGCTGTCGTAGTGCGGGATGCCGGTGTCGCGGTCGGCGTGGGCGACGGAGGTGAGGACGACGTGGCCCAGGCGGGCGGCGGCCGCCGCGTCGACGAGCGCGGTGCCCTGGCGGACCTCGGCCTCGCCGCCGCCTTCGATGGCCGTGACGGCGAAGAGGGAGTCGGCGCCCGCGAGGGCGGAGTCCAGCGAGGGGCGGTCGTCGAAGTCCGCGTACCGCACCTCGGCGCCGAGGGTGCGCAGGGCGTCGGCGGCGGGGGAGCCGGTGCGGCGGGTGAGGGCGCGCACGCGGTGGCCCGCGGCGAGCAGGCTGCGGGCGGTGGCCCCGCCCTGGGCTCCGGTGGCCCCGGTGACGGCGACGGTGAGCATGGGATTCCCCGTTCGTGGTGACTGCGCAGCGCACTCTCTGCGCCACACAGGAGACTCTACCGCCCATTCCCCTGCGTCATGCAGATTTTTCTCGTCTCGTTTCTGACCTTCCGTCAGATTGGAACGTGTTCTAGTCTGCGCGGCATGGGCATCGCCATCACGCACGAAGAGCGGGAGCTCGCCCGATCGGTCCGGGGCCTGCTCGCCCGCGCCGTACCGCCCGAGGCGGTACGCAAGCACCTCGACGTCCCCGGCACCGCCACCGGCCGACCCGCGTACTGGGACGCCGTCGCCGCGCAGGGACTCCTCGGGCCGCACCTCCCGGAGGAGCGCGGCGGAGGGGGCGGCTCGCTCGGGGACCTGGCCGTGGTCGTCGAGGAGGCGGCGCGGGCGCTGCTGCCCGGGCCGTACCTGCCCTGCGTGCTCGCCGCCGAGATCCTGCACCGCGCCGGCCACGGGGAGCCGGCCGGAGACCTCGCCCGCGGGGAACGCGTCGCGGCCGTCGCCCTCGGCGGGACCGGCACCCTCACCGCCGTGCGCACGGCGGGCGGCCACCTCCTCGACGGCACCGCGCCGCCCGTCCTCGGCGCCGCCCAGGCCGACCTGCTCCTCCTGCGGGCGGCCACCGCCGACGGCGGCGTCTGGCTGGCCGTGGACACCGACCGGCTCGCCGTGCGTCCCCACGAGAGCGCCGACCCGACCCGGCCCACCGCCGAGGTCACCGCCCGCGCCGTCCACGTCCCCGCCGCGCGCGAACTCTCCCTCGGCGGCGCCTCCGACGGCGCCGCGTCCGCCACCGCCCTCGTCCACGACCTCGCCGCGGTCCTCTTCGCCGCCGACGCCTGCGGCACCGCCGCCCGCGCCGTCGAGACGGCCGCCGAACACGCCCGCACCCGCGAACAGTTCGGGCGGCCCATCGGGCAGTTCCAGGGCGTCAAGCACCTCTGCGCCGACATGCTCGTCCGGCTCGAACAGGCCCGCGCGCTCACCTGGGACGCCGCCCGCGCCGCCGCCGGACACGACGAGGCCCTCCCGCTCACCGCCTCGCTCGCCGCCGCGACCGCCCTGGACGCCGCCTTCACCTGCGCGAAGGACTGCATCCAGATCCTCGGCGGCACCGGCTTCACCTGGGAGCACGACGCCCACCTGCTGCTGCGGCGCGCCCTCGTGGCCCGCCAGCTCCTCGGCACCGCCGACGGGCACCGCCTCACCGCCCTGCGGCACGCCGCCGCCGGGGTCCGGCGGGGGCTGCGCCTCGACCTGCCGCCCGAGGCCGACGCCTACCGGAAGTCCGCCCGCGAGGCCGTCGCCCCCGCCGCCGGACTCGACCCGGCCGCGGCCCGGCGCGCTCTCGCGCCCACCGGTTACGCCGCCCCGCACCTCCCGGAGCCGTACGGGCTCGGCGCCGGACCCCTCCAGCAGCTCGCCGTGCAGCGGGAGCTGGACGAGGCCGGGATCACCGTCGCCGGCCTGGGGATCGCCACCTGGGTCGTGCCCTCGCTGCTCGCCCACGGCACCCCCGAGCAGCAGGCCGAGCACCTCGGCCCGACGCTGCGCGGCGAACGCCTCTGGTGCCAGCTCTTCTCCGAGCCCGGCGCCGGTTCCGACCTCGCCTCCCTGCGGACCCGCGCCGAACGCACGGAGGACGGCCGGTGGCGGATCAACGGCCAGAAGGTCTGGACGAGCGCCGCCCAGTGGGCCCATCACGGCATCCTGCTCGCGCGCACCGACCCGGCCGCCCCCAAGCACCGGGGCCTCACCTACTTCCTCGTCGACATGCGGAACACGCCCGGGATCGACGTACGGCCGCTGAAGGAGATCACCGGGGACTCCCTCTTCAACGAGGTGTGGTTCGACGACGTGATCCTCCCCGCCGACGCCGTCGTCGGCGCGGTGGACGACGGCTGGCGCGTCGCCCGCAACACCCTCGGCAACGAGCGCGTCCACATGGCCGACCAGGTCGCCTTCGACACCGGCCTCGAAGCGCTCATCGAACGGGCCGCGGAACAGGACGGCTCCGTGCGCGCCCGGGTCGGCGCCCTGCTCGCCGAGGCCCACGCGCTCGCGTGCATCGGCCTGCGCACGACCCTGCTCCAGGTGTCCGGACTCGAACCGGGCGCGGGCGCCAGCGTCCGCAAGCTCGTCCAGACCCTCCATCAGCAGAAGGTCGCCGAACTCACCCTCGAACTCCTCGGCCCCGAGGGCGCGGTGCGCGAGGGCCCCGGCGAACGGGCCGTCCACGGACTGCTCATGTCCCGCTGCCTCACCATCGCGGGCGGCACCACACAGGTACAGCTCAATGTCGTCGCCGAGCGGCTGCTCGGCCTGCCGAGAGACTGAGGGGGAACCGAAGATGGGCAAGGCGTACGTCGTCGGTGTCGGGATGACGAAGTTCGAGAAGCCCGAGACCCGGGACTGGCAGTACTGGGACATGGTCCGGGAGGCCGGCACGGCGGCGCTCGCCGACGCCGGGGTCCCCTACGCGCGCGTGGAGCAGGCCGCCGTCGGCTACTGCTTCCAGGCGTCCACCGCCGGACAGCGGGCCGTGTACGAACTGGGCCTCACCGGCATTCCCGTCCACAACCTCGACAACAACTGCGCGACGGGCTCCAGCGCCCTCATGATCGCCCGCCAGTTCGTCGAGGGCGGGATCGCCGACTGCGTCCTCGCCGTCGGCTTCGAGAAGATGACCCGGGGCGCCCTCGGCGGCGGAGCGGGCGCCGGCGACTTCAGCACCTCGCCCGTCGCCCGCCACTACGGGATCATGGCCGCCGCCCACGGATTCGAGATGTCCCCGCCCACCGCCCAGATCTTCGGCAACGCCGCCCGCGAGCACATGGAGCGGTACGGGACCACCGAGGTGCAGCTCGCCGCCGTCGGCGCCAAGAACCACCGGCACTCGTCGAACAACCCCTACGCCCAGTTCCAGGACGTCTACACCGTCGACGAGATCCTCGCCGCCAAGACCGTCCACCGCCCCCTCACCAAGCTCCAGTGCTCGCCCACCTCCGACGGCGCCGCGGCCGCGCTCGTCGTCTCCGGGCGCTTCGTCGACGCGCACGGCCTGCGGGGACGGGCGGTGGAGATCGCCGGGCAGGCCATGACCACCGACACCGAGGAGTCCTTCGCCTCCGGCTCCTGCATCGACGCCGTCGGCCGCCCCATGTCCCGCGCCGCCGCACGCCAGGCGTACGAACGTTCCGGCCTCGGCATCGAGGACGTCGACGTCGTCGAGCTCCACGACTGCTTCTCCGTCAACGAGCTCCTCACCTACGAGGCGCTCGGCATGTGCGAGGAGGGCGCCTCCGGCAAACTCGTCGAGTCCGGCGCCACGACCTACGGCGGCCGCTGGGTCGTGAACCCCTCCGGCGGCCTCATCTCCAAGGGCCACCCCCTGGGCGCCACGGGCCTGGCCCAGACCGCCGAACTCGTCTGGCAGCTCCGCGGCGAGGCCGGCGCCCGCCAGGTCCCCGGTGCCCGCGTCGGCCTCGCCCACAACATCGGCCTCGGCGGCGCCGCCGTCGTCACCCTCCTGCGCAGGGACGCCGACGCGACGGAGTGAGGGACCCGCCGCGGTCCCCGCGCGCCGAGGCGCGGGTGGTCGCGGCTTCCCTGCCGGACGCGGACGGCCTCCGGGCGGACCCCGTGGAGGACACGACGCTGCGCTTCGCGCTCCACGACCCGCGGCCGGTCACCGGCGCGCCCCGGCCCGGACCGCGCGCCTTCCCTCACCCGCCCCGCGCTACAGCCAGCCCTGCCGGCGGGCCGCGCGGACGGCTTCCATGCGGTTGCGGGTGCCGGTCTTGCCGATGGCGGAGGAGAGGTAGTTGCGGACGGTGGACTCGGAGAGGTGCAGGGTGGCGGCGATGTCGGCGACGGTGGCGCCGTCGACGGAGGCGGCGAGGGCGTCGCGTTCGCGGCCGGTGAGGGGGTTGGGCCCGGCGCCGAGGGCGGCGGCCGCGAGGGCGGGGTCGATGACGGTCTCGCCGCGCAGCGCCTTCCGGACGGCCTCGGCGAGCTCCTCGACGGGCCCGTCCTTGACGAGGAAGCCCACGGCGCCCGCCTCCATCGCCCGGCGCAGATAGCCCGGGCGGCCGAAGGTCGTGAGGATCAGGACCCGGCAGTCCGGTGCCTCGGTCCGCAGGTCGGCCGCCGCGTCGAGGCCGGAGCGCCCGGGCAGTTCGATGTCGAGCAGCGCCACGTCGGGCCGGGACAGCAGGGCCGCGTCGACGATCTCGTCGCCCCGGGCGACCTGCGCCACGACGTCGATGTCCGGCTCCATCCCCAGCAGCAGCGCCAGGGCCCCGCGCATCATGCCCTGGTCCTCCGCGAGCAGGACTCTGATCATGGTGTCGGCTCTCCCTGGTGCGGGTCGGGGGTCTCCGCGGGGAGTTCCGCGGTGACCTGGAAGCCGCCCCGGGGGGCCGGTCCCGCCTCAAGGGTGCCGCCTGCGGCGGCGACCCGCTCGCGCAGACCCCGCAGGCCGCTGCCCGGTGCTCCGGGACCCTCGGCGGGACCACGGCCGTCGTCGGTGACGGTGAGACGGACGCGGTCGGGGCCGCCGTCGAGGGCGATGACGCAGCGGGAGGCGCCGCTGTGGCGGACGGCGTTGGTGGCGGACTCGCGGACGACCCAGCCGAGGAGGGCCTCGGTCTGCGGGGCGAGCAGGGGACCGGAGCGGCGGACGACGGGTTCGATGCCGGCGGTGACCAGCGCGTCGCGGGCGCGGTCGAGTTCGGTGGCGAGGCTTCCCTCGCGGTATCCGGTGACGGCCTCCCTGATCTCGGTGAGCGCCTGGCGGCCGACCGACTCGATGTCGCGGACCTGGTCGAGCGCGGCGTCGAGGTCCGTCGGGGCGAGCCGGCGGACGACCTCCGACTTGACGACGATCACCGAGAGGGTGTGGCCGAGGAGGTCGTGCAGGTCGCGGGAGAACCGCAGCCGCTCCTTCTCGACGGCCGTCCTGGCCAGTTCCTCGCGGGTCGCCCGCAGCTGCCGGACCGTCTGGTCGAGGGCGAGGATCGTCGCGGTGACCATGACCGAGATGAACGTGCCGTACACGATGCCGAAGGAGTTCCAGCCGTCCCGCCAGAAGGTCACCAGGCCGGCGGCCACGACCAGCGGGACGGTGATCACCATCAGGAGCCTGCCGCGGCGGACCACCGCTCCGACGGCGAGTCCCAGGAGCGGGAAGAACAGCAGCCACTCGCGGCCGTAGCCGATGGCGAGCGCGAAGGTCAGCGCGCCCAGGGTGCCGAGGAGGGCCCAGGTCAGGGGGGCCTCCCGGGCGCGCGGGTGGAAGGCCCGGAAGACCACGGCGATGTAGAGGGAGTTGAAGGCGAGCAGCCCGAGGCCGCCGATCCAGGGGTTCGGCGCCTCGCCGCCGACGAGGTGGGAGAGCGCGCCGAGCCCCATCAGCAGCCAGGGGAGCAGGCTCAGTCCCGTGGGTCCCCGGTCGGCCCGCGCCCGTCGCCGCTCCCGTACGCCCGCGAGCCGTCCGCGCCACCCGTTCGTCATGCCCATTTCCTACACCGTCCTCGCCGCACGCCGGTACGAGACCGCCGCGTACGCCCCGAACAGCGCGGCCCACACGACGATCACCGTCAGGGCCGCCGCGCCCGGGGCCGTGCCCTCGGTGACGGACACGCCCAGCTCGGCGAACCGGTTGGTGGGGGTGTACGAGGAGAGCGTGCGCAGCCAGTCGGGGAAGAGGACGACGGGGAACCAGAGGCCGCCGACGACGGCCAGCCCGAGGTTGCAGGCGACGTTGACCACGCCGGTGGTCTGGGCGGTGAGCCGGTAGCCGTTGCCGATGCCGAGCAGGGTGAAGGGCAGGGAGCCGAGCCAGAGGGTGAGGGCGACGGCCGGCCACTGCCACGCCTCCATCCGCACGCCGTTGGCGAGGCCGCCGGCGAGGAGGACGCCGGCGATGGCGGGGAGGACGACGACCGATCCGGTCAGGGCGCGCCCGGTGACGACCTGGCGGGGCGTCATGGGGGTGATCCGCAGCTGCCGCAGCCAGCCGGTCGACTTGTCCTCGGCGACGCCGGTGCCGAGCGAGAGGGCGGCGCCGAGGGCCCCGTACGCGGCCATGCCGACCATGGCGGCGGTCTTGTAGCCGCTGTCGTCACCGCCGAGGTTGGTGAAGAGGAGGTACATCATCACCGGGACGCCGATCGTCGAGATCGCGAATCCGGGGTCGCGCAGGGTGCGGCGGACTTCGAGGCGTGCGTACGCGGTGATCATCGGGTCGTCTCCAGGGCCTTGGGCGCGGTGCGCGGCGCGTGGGTGAGGGCGAGGAAGGCGTCGTTGAGGGTGACCGGGGAGACCTCCAGGCCGCGGACGGCGTCCTGCGCGGCGAGGGCGCGGACGGTGGCGTCGGAGTCCCCGGTCCGCAGCCGGGCCCGGTCGCCGCGGATCTCGTAGGAGGTGACGCCCGGGAGCAGGCCGAGTCCGTCGGTGGGGCCGCCGGCGAGGTCGAAGGAGACGAGGCCGCCGCCGGCGGCGCGCTTGAGCTCCTCGCTCGTGCCGTCGGCGAGGACGCGGCCGGAGTCGAGGACGACGATCCGGTCGGCGTGGGTGTCGGCCTCCTCCAGGTAGTGGGTGGAGAACAGGACGGTGTTGCCGCGGTGCGCGTAGCCGCGCAGGGCGTCCCAGAACTCCTGGCGGGCCTCGACGTCGAGGGCTGCCGTCGGTTCGTCGAGGACGACCAGGCGCGGGTCGCCCGTGAGGGCGACGGCGAAGCGGACGCGCTGGACCTGGCCGCCGGAGAGCCGGTCGACGCGGCGGCCGGCGAGGCCGGTCAGGCCGGCGAGCGCCAGGGCCTCGGCGACGGGCATCGGGGCGGGGTAGGTCCGGGCGACGAAGCCGACGAGCTCGCGCACGGTGACCCGGGGGACGGGCCGGCCCTCCTGGAGCATCGCGCCGACCAGGCCGGCGGCCACGGCGCGGTCCGGGGGGCCGCCGAAGAGCGAGACCCGGCCGCCGTCGGGTGCGTCGAGGCCGAGGAGCAGGGAGATGGCGGTGGACTTGCCGGCGCCGTTGCGGCCGAGGAGGGCGACGGTCTCGCCCCGCCGGACGGTGAGGTCGAGGCCGTCGACGGCGCGAACGGCGCCGTACGTCCTGGTCGCGGCCTCGAAGGAGACCGCCGGGCCGTGCGGGGTGTCTGTCGTCATGGGGACGACGGTACGAATCCGGGGCGGGGTCCCGGCAGGCGCGGATGTACGCGGTCGGCCGTGACAAATGTCCCGGGTCGCGCGCGGGGCCCCAATTCTGACGTACCGTCAGGGAGAGTCGCGGGGAGGGTTCCCAACTCCTGCCGCCTGGGCTATACATGGGGTCCACCGAACTGGAACGCGTTCTAGAACGGCCGCGATCCGGGACGGTCCCGCACGGCCTCGGTGCGACCGACGGTGCGGACGGTCGCATCGAGGTCTTTCACCGCCACGAGGAGCCGCAGCCCGATGCCCATCGACCCCGCCAAGGCCGTCGCCGCCGAACCCCGCAGCGCCGAGATCGCCTGGGACCACAAGGACGTCCAGCTCTACCACCTCGGCCTCGGCGCCGGCTCGTTCCAGGGCAAGCCCGGCCCGGCCACCGACCCCGACGAGCTCCGCTACACCCTGGAGTCCCGGCTCCACGTCCTGCCCAGCTTCGCCACCGTCGCGGGCGCCGGCATGGGCGTCGTCGGCGGGCTGTCCGCCCCCGGCATCGACATCGACCTCACCGCCGTCCTGCACGGCGGACAGTCGATCACCCTCCACCGACCCGTCCCGACCGGCGGCCGGGCCGTCTCCACCTCGCGCGTCGCCGCCGTCTACGACAAGGGCAAGGCCGCCGTCCTCGTGCTGCGCACCGAGGCCGCCGACGACGACGGGCCGCTGTGGACCAGCGACGCCCAGATCTTCGTCCGCGGGGAGGGCGGCTGGGGCGGCGACCGCGGGCCCTCCGAGCGCCTGCCCGTCCCGGAGCGGGCGCCCGACGCGACCGTCGAGCGGCCCGTCCGCGAGGAACAGGCCCTGCTCTACCGGCTCTCCGGCGACTGGAACCCGCTCCACGCCGACCCCGAGTTCGCCAAGCTCGCCGGCTTCGACCGGCCGATCCTGCACGGCCTGTGCTCGTACGGCATGACCCTCAAGGCCGTCGTCGACACCCTGCTCGACGGGGACGTCACCCGGGTCCGCGCCTACCGCACCCGCTTCGCCGGCGTGGTCTTCCCCGGCGAGACCCTGCGCGTGCGGATGTGGGCCGGCGAGGGCTCCGTCCAGGTGACGGTCACCGCCGTCGAACGCGACGACGCCCCCGTGCTCGCCGACACCGTCGTCGAGCACTCCTGACACCACCCGACGCCCACTCCCGCACCGTCCGTACTCCTGAGGGGATCCGCACCATGCGCGCAGCCGTACTGCACGAGATCGGCCAGGACAAACTGGAGGTCCTCGACGACGTCGAGGCGGTGGGCTTCGGCCCCGGCAAGGTGCGGATCCGCGTCAGGGCCACCGGCCTGTGCCACTCCGACGTCTCCGCGATGAGCGGGATCCTCCCGCAGCCCGCGCCCTTCGTCCCCGGCCACGAGGGGGCGGGGGAGATCCTCGACGTCGGCGACGGCGTCACCGGCCTCGCGCAGGGACAGCGGGTGCTGCTCTGCTGGCTGCCCGCCTGCGGCGGCTGTCCGTCCTGCAGGCGCGGCCAGACCCAGCTGTGCCTGGCCGGCTTCATGAACGCCGGCGTGCCCAACTTCAAGCGCCCCGGCGGCGACGTCTTCGGCTTCGCCGGCACCGGAACCTTCACCGAGGAGGTCGTCGTCGACGCCGGCTGCGCCGTGCCCATCCCCGACGACGTGCCCTTCGACATCGCCGCCCTCATCGGCTGCGGCGTCACCACCGGCCTCGGTGCCGCCATCAACACCGCGAAGGTGGAGGCCGGTTCGTCCGTGGCCGTCATCGGCTGCGGCGGCGTCGGCATCTCCGCCATCCAGGGCGCCCGGCTCCAGGGCGCCGCCCAGATCGTGGCCGTCGACCCCGTGGAGTCCCGGCGCGAGGCCGCGCTCCGCTTCGGCGCCACCGAGGCGGTCGCCCCGGACGCGCTCGCCGACGCCAAGCAGCGCGTCACCGGGGGCGAGGGCTTCGACTACGTCTTCGAGGTCGTCGGCAGGTCCGCCACCGCCCGCACCGCCTACGAGACGACCCGGCGCGGCGGCACCCTCTGCGTCGTCGGCGCCGGCGCCCTCGACGACCACCTCCAGCTCAGCATGTTCGAGCTGTTCTTCGACGAGAAGCGCATCCTGCCCTCGATGTACGGCGGCGGGGACGTGCTGCGGTCGTACGAGCGGGCCATCGCGCTCTGGCGGGCGGGCCGCATCGACCTGGAGTCGCTCATCACCCACCGCGTGCCGCTGGCCGGGATCAACGAGGCGCTGGAGCAGATGCGCACCGGCGTCGCCCTCCGCACGTGCATCGAGATCTGATCCGTCCCGAAGGCCGACCCGGCCCGAGATCCGAGAGGACCCCCGCGAGATGTCACTCCCCCTGGAAGGGCTGAGCGCGATCGTCACCGGCGCCGGACGCGGCCTCGGCCGCGCCGAGGCGCTGGAACTGGCCCGGCTCGGCGCGGCCGTCGTCGTCAACGACTACGGGCAGCCCGGCCGGGACGGCTCGGGTGCCGCCTCCGCCGCGCCCGCCGAGGAGGTCGCCGCGGAGATCCGCGCGGCGGGCGGGCGGGCCGTCGCCCACCTCGGCGACGTCTCCGACTTCGAGACGGCGCGGTCGCTGGTGGACCTGGCCGTGGCCGAGTTCGGCAAGCTGGACGTCCTCGTGAACAACGCGGGCATCCTGCGCGACCGGATGGTCTTCTCGATGAGCGAGGACGAGTGGGACTCCGTCGTACGGGTTCACCTCAAGGGCCACTTCAACACCACCCACTTCGCCGCGGTCCACTGGCGGGGCCGTGCGAAGGCGGGGGAGTCCGGGGTGTACGGCCGGATCGTCAACACCTCCTCCGAGGCGTTCCTCGCCGGTTCGGCCGGTCAGCCCAACTACGCGGCGGCGAAGGGCGGCATCGTCGGCCTCACCACCTCGACGGCGCTCGCGCTCGCCCGGTACGGGGTGACCGCCAACGCCATCTGCCCGCGGGCCAGGACCCGGATGACCGAGGACGTCTTCGCGGGCTTCGGGGAACCGGCGGAGGGCGAGCTCGACCCGCTGTCCCCGGAGCACGTGGCGCCGCTCGTCGGCTACCTCGCCTCGCCGGCGGCGGCCGGGGTCAACGGCCAGCTGCTCGTCGTGCACGGCGGGATGGTGGCCGTCGTGGAGCGGCCGCGGGTCGCGGCCAAGTTCGACACGGCCAAGGAGGCGTTCACGTACGAGGAGCTGGACGCCGTGCTGACCCCGCACTACGCGTCCCGCCCGGCGGGCGAGACCTTCGCGGCGTCGGAGGTGCTGGGGCTGAGGAAGGACTGACCCGGGCCGGAGGCGGGGAGGGACCGACGCCGCCCGTCCGGTGGGGGCGGGACGGCGGAGGTGGGGACGGCGAAGGGCCCCGGGGGTGACCCCGGGGCCCTTCGTCAACCCGTGTGCGAACCGGTCACTGCGCGTCGGGTTCGCGGCGGTGGCGCCCGTGCGGCGAGGACGCGGAGTCCTCCGCCGGGGACGCCTCGCCCCGATGCCTGCCGGAGCCGTTCGGCTCCTGCCCCTCCGTGCTTGCTTCCGCCATGATGGAACTCACCCCGTACGAATCGGTCTTGTCGTGCGGCCCGTGATTCTAGTCAGCGGGCCTGCGGTCCGTGAGCGGTGCCTGCTGGAGCGGCACGGGGCGGCACACCCGCGGCGCGTCGGCGGCCGCCGCCACGGGCTCGGGATCCGGCGGCGGTTCCAGGGCGGCCAGCCCGCACGGCACCTCGGCCGTCGCGTACGGCAGTCGCAGCTGCCCGCCCGTCGTCCACAGGCCCGCACCGGCCAGCCAGCCGACGGGTGCGGCCAGGTGGCCCATCCGGCGGGAGGAGGGCCGCCAGGTGCCCACCCAGCTGCCGGCCGCCGCGTCGATCCGCAGCGCCACCGAGCAGCTCTCCGGCACCAGCACCTGGCCGGGCTGGACGGCGAAGGGCGTCACCGCCGCGTCGTCGAGGCGCAGGCACTCGGGGAACCGCACCGGCAGCAGGCTGCCCAGCACGCCCCAGCCGAGCCGGTCGTGGCCCGGGGCGTCGGAGCGGATCAGCAGCAGTCCGCTGTCGGCGTCCGCGAGGAGCAGCCGGTCGTCGCTCTCCTCGGTGATCTGGAGCAGCGGCGTGACCTCCCCGCCCCGTTCCAGGTCGACGGCGACGGCCTTCACGGGGCCGCCGTCGATCCGCCGGTCCAGGGCGAGCATCCGGCCCGCCCGGTCGAGCCACACCCCGCCCGAGCAGCCGCCCCGGACCTCGGCGACCCGCTCGGGCCCGAAGGCGCCGCCCGCCACCAGCCACAGGGTGGTGGTGTGGGAGCCCACGCACATCGCGTACGCCCGGATGCCGTCGGGCGCGGGGGGCAGCAGGACCAGCCGCTCGGAGCCGGGCGCCTCGACCGCGCCGAGCGCGAGCTCGCCGGTGGCGGGGCCCGTGGGGTAGAGCAGCGAGAAGGCGTTCCGCCGCCCGTCCACCCGGCGCGCGACGAGGACCCGGCCGTCCGCGAGGGGCAGCAGCTGGGTGCCCGGCTCCTCGGGCTGGCCGAGGGGGAGCGGCACGGCGTACGGCTCCGGGCCGTCGAGGGTCCACCGCTCGACGTACAGGCCGTTCCCGGCGCCGGCGAGCCTGGCCGCGTACGCGCCGTTCGCCGTGATCGTGAACCCCGTCGGCCACGCGGCGTCCCCGCCGCGTTCCCGGTCGCGGCCGTCGTCCTCGGCCGCGGTCTCGATGGCACACGCTGTCATCGACTCGTCACCTCCGGCCACGAAGCTAGTTTTCGCACTTCCAGCCGAACAACACGTGCCGGGTCACTTCACACATAAGGGTGGTCGTGCCGTGGTTCGCCCGGGAGGGAGGGGGTGGTTGTGCTGGAGTGGCGCACGGTGAGTAAGGTAAGGCGACCCTAAGCGGAGTCGGGGGCTCCGCCGAACGGTCCCCGTGTCCCCGCCAGGACGACCCCTACAGGAGCCCTCTCATGTCCCTCCGCCGCCGCGGCACCGCCGCCGCCGTCGCCCTCGCCGCCGCGCTCTCCCTCGCGGCCTGCGGAGGAGGCGGGGACTCCGGCGCGGGCTCGCCCGCCGCCAAGGAGGACACGGCGAAGAAGAAGGACGTCGCCACCGGCGGCAAGGACTTCGGCGACGCCGCCGCCAAGACCGCGGCCATGGGCACCGACGCCGAGCCCGGCCGGTTCCCCCGCACCCTCACCCACGCCCTCGGGAAGACCGAGATCCCGGCCGCCCCCAAGCGGGTCGTCGTGCTGGACGTCGGCGAGCTCGACAACGTCGTCTCCCTCGGCGTCAAGCCCGTCGGCTACGCCCCCTCCGAGGGCGACGACGGCATCCCCGGCTACCTCGCGAAGGACGCCGGCTCCCCGAAGTCCGTCGGCACCATCAACAACCTCAACCTGGAGGCCATCGCCAACCTCCGGCCCGACCTCATCCTCGGCAGCCAGCTCCGGGCCGCCGACAAGTACGACGAGCTGTCGAAGATCGCGCCGACCGTGTTCTCCATCCGCCCGGGCTTCACCTGGAAGGAGAACTACCTCCTGAACGCCGCCGCGCTGGACAGGACCGCGGAGGCGAAGGCGAAGCTCGCCGCCTACGAGACCAAGGCGAAGCAGCTCGGCACGGACGTCGGCCCGGACAAGCCGACCGTCTCGATGGTCCGCTACCTCCCCGGCAAGATCCGTCTCTACGCCAGGGCGTCCTTCATCGGCACGATCCTGGAGGACACCGGCCTGCCCCGGCCGAAGAACCAGCAGATCGACGAGCTCGCGGCCGAGATCAGCCCCGAGAAGATCGACGAGGCCGACGCCGACTGGATCTTCACCGGCGTCTACGGCGACGCCAAGGCGACCAAGAAGGACACCGCCCAGGCCAACCCGCTCTGGAAGAACCTGACGGCCGTCGAGGCCGGCCGGGCCAAGGACGTCCCGGACGAGACCTGGTACCTCGGCCTCGGCGTGACCGCGGCGAACAGCGTCCTCGACGACCTGCGCGCCGACCTGGTCGAGTAAGCCGCGGTTGTCCACAGGCCAGGACGACGGGGCACGGGGGCCAGGTAGCCTTTCCCTCGTGCCCCGTCTGTCTGAAGTCATCGCCGAGCTCGACGCCCTCTGGCCGCCCGAGCGGGCCGAGTCGTGGGACGCCGTCGGCACCGTCTGCGGCGACCCCGACGCCGAGGTCACCCGCGTGCTCTTCGCCGTCGACCCGGTCCAGGAGATCGCCGACGAGGCGATCGCCCTCGGCGCCGACCTCCTCGTCACCCACCACCCGCTCTACCTGCGCGGGACGACGACGGTCGCGGCCGGCCACTTCAAGGGCCGCGTCGTGCACGGCCTGATCAAGCACGACATCGCCCTGCACGTCGCGCACACCAACGCCGACACCGCCGACCCGGGCGTCTCCGACGCCCTCGCCGGCGCGCTGGACCTCCGGGTCACCGGCCCCCTGGTCGCGGAGAACAACCTCGGCCGGATCTGCGAGCTCGACCGCCCCGAGACCCTCGCCGCGTTCGCCGCCCGCGCCGCCGCGCGGCTGCCCGCCACCGCGCAGGGCATCCGGGTCGCCGGCGACCCCGACATGGTCCTGCGCCGCGTCGCCGTCAGCGGCGGCTCCGGCGACAGCCTCTTCGACGCCGTACGGGCCGCGGGCGTCGACGCCTACCTCACCGCCGACCTGCGCCACCACCCGGTCTCCGAGGCCGCCCAGCGCGCGGCCCGGTCCGCGCCGCTCGGCCTGGTCGACGCCGCCCACTGGGCCACCGAATGGCCCTGGTGCGAGCAGGCCGCCGCCCAGCTCGACGAGATTTCCGACCGCCACGGCTGGGACCTGCGCGTCCACGTCTCGAAGACGGTCACCGACCCCTGGTCCTCCCACCACACCTCTCCTGGAGCCCCCAACTGAACGCCGCGCCCGCCGACCAGATCCGCCTCCTCGACGTCCAGGCCCTGGACGTGCGCCTCCAGCAGCTCGCCCACAGGCGCCGCTCGCTGCCCGAGCACGCCGAGATCGAGTCGCTGACCAAGGACCTCACCCAGCTGCGCGACCTGCTCGTCGCCGCGCAGACCGAGGAGAGCGACTGCGGCCGCGAGCAGACCAAGGCCGAGCAGGACGTCGACCAGGTCCGCCAGCGGGCCGCCCGCGACCAGCAGCGGCTCGACTCCGGCGCCGTCTCGTCCCCGAAGGACCTGGAGAACCTCCAGCGCGAGATCGTCTCGCTCGCCAAGCGCCAGGGCGACCTGGAGGAGATCGTCCTGGAGGTCATGGAGCGCCGCGAGTCCCTCCAGGAGCGCGTCGGCGAGCTGTCCGAGCGCGTCTCCGCCGTCCAGGCCAAGAGCGACGACGCCACCGCCCGCCGCGACACCGCCCAGGGCGAGCTGGACGCCGAGTCCGCCACGGTCGCCAAGGAGCGCGAGCTCGTCGCCGGCTCCGTCCCGGCCGACCTGCTGAAGCTCTACGAGAAGCTCCGCGAGCAGCAGGGCGGCGTCGGCGCGGCCCGGCTCTACCAGCGCAAGTGCGAGGGCTGCCACATCGAGCTCAACATCACCGAGCTCAACGAGGTCCGCGCCGCCGCCAAGGACGCGGTCGTCCGGTGCGAGAACTGCCGCCGCATCCTCGTCCGCACCGCGGAGTCCGGGCTGTAATGACGTCGTCGCGCGAGCTGATCGTCGAGGCGGACGGCGGCTCCCGGGGCAACCCGGGGCCCGCCGGCTACGGTGCGGTCGTCCTGGACCCGGCCACCGGCGAGACGCTCGCGGAGGCCGCCGAGTACATCGGCGTGGCGACGAACAACGTCGCCGAGTACAAGGGCCTGGTGGCGGGGCTCAAGGTGGCCCGGGAGCTCTTCCCGGACGCCACCGTCCACGTCCGCATGGACTCCAAGCTGGTCGTCGAGCAGATGTCCGGCCGCTGGAAGATCAAGCACCCGGACATGAAGCCGCTCGCGGCCGAGGCCGGACGCGTCTTCCCGGCCGGCCGGGTCCGCTACGAGTGGATCCCGCGCGAGCGCAACAAGCACGCCGACCGCCTCGCCAACGAGGCCATGGACGCCGGCAAGCTCGGCCGCGCGTGGGAACCCTCCGCGTCGTCCGCCGGCCTCGACGCCTCGGCCGCCCGCAACGCCGCCGCCCCACCCCCGGCGGGACCCCCCGGGGACGCGGCCGCCGGCGCCGCCCGCGCCCGGGCCGCGCTCGCGACCGCCTTCGGGGCCGCCTCCTCGGCCGCCGTCACCGGCGCCGACGCCCTGCCCGAACCGGCCGCCGTGTCCGGCTCCGCCGAGAGCCCCGCCCCCGCCGAGAGCCCCGCCCCCGCCCCCGCGCCGCGGCAGGCGGCGAGCGCGCCCGACATGGGGGCGCCGGCGACGTTCGTGTTGCTGCGGCACGGCGAGACGGCCCTCACTCCCGAGAAGCGGTTCTCCGGCAGCGGCGGCACCGACCCGGAGCTCTCCGCGGCCGGACTGCGGCAGGCCGCCGCCGTCGCCGAGGCGCTGGCCGCCCGGGGCACGATCCAGGAGGTCGTCAGCTCGCCGCTCACCCGCTGCCGGCAGACCGCCGCCGCCGTCGCCGCCCGGCTCGGGCTCGACGTGCGGATCGAGCAGGGTCTGCGGGAGACGGACTTCGGCGCCTGGGAGGGGCTCACGTTCGGCGAGGTCCGCGACCGGTACCCGGCCGACCTCGACGCCTGGCTCGCCTCGCCGAAGGCCGCGCCGACCGGCGGCGGCGAGAGCTTCGCGACGGTCGCCCGGCGCGTGGCGGCGACCCGCGACCGGCTCACCGCCGCGCACGCGGGCCGGACCGTCCTCCTCGTCACCCACGTCACGCCGATCAAGACGCTGGTCCGGCTCGCGCTCGGCGCCCCGCCGGAGTCGCTGTTCCGCATGGAGCTGGCGGCGGCCTCGATCTCCGCCGTCGCCTACTACGCCGACGGCAACGCCTCCGTGCGCCTCCTCAACGACACCTCCCACCTGAGGACCTGACCCCGCGAAAGCAGTGGCGCGGGGACCCGTCCCCGTACCACCATCCCGTCATGACGTGGCACTTCACCGGGGACGCCACCGCGTTCCGCGCCGCGGCCGCGCGACATCTCGCGGCCGAGCCCGCCCGCAACACCGCCGTCCTGACGCTGATGGACCGGGCCGACCGGCTGGCCTGGTGGACCGAGCCCGACGGCCGGGTCACCGGCGCGCTGGCGGTCTGCCCGCCGCGCGCGCCCGCCTTCGGGGCGGTGACCGTCGAGGCGGCCCGTGCCCTGGAGTTCCCGGCCGGACAGGAGCCGGTCGCGCTGCGCGGGGAGACGGCCGCGGTCGAGGCGTACGCGGAGGCGTCCGGCCGCCCGTGGACGCCCACCGTCCGGATGCGGCTCTTCCGGCTCGGGACGCCGGTCCCGCCCGACCCGGCCCCGCCCGGCCGCTCCCGGATCGCCACCCCTGCCGACGTCCCGCTCGCCGCCGCCTGGGCCGCGGAGTTCGCGGCGGCCGTCGGCGACGACCCCGACGCGGACTACACCGGCCTCGTCACCGAACGGATCTCCGAGGGCCGGCTCCTCCTCTGGGAGACGCCGGAGGGCCGACCGGTCTCGATGGCCGCCGTCACCCGCACCCTGGAGGGCCAGGCCCGCGTCCACCTCGTCCACACCCCGCCCGCCGACCGCCGCCGGGGGTACGCCGCCGGGGTCACCGACGCCGTCGGCCGGGCGGCCCTGGACTCCGGCGCCGCCCAGGTCCTCCTCTTCACCGACCTCGCCAACCCCACCAGCAACGCCCTCTACCGGCGCCTGGGCTACCGCCCGGTGACCGACCACCTCGGCGTGGAGTTCGATCCGCCGGCCGGGTGATCCGGCGCGCGCCGCTCAGACGGCCGGCGCGCCCCGCAGCCCCGCCGCCTCACGGGCCAGCGCCTCGACCCGGGGCCAGTCGCGGGCCGCGAGGGCGTCGGGCGGGAGCATCCACGTACCGCCGACGCAGCCCACGTTCGGCAGGGCCAGATAGGCGGGGGCCGAGGCGAGGGAGACACCGCCCGTGGGGCAGAAGCGGGCACCGGGGAGCGGGCCGGCGAGCGACCTGAGGTACGGGACGCCACCCGCCGCCTCGGCGGGGAAGAACTTCATCGTGTCGACGCCCTCCTCCAGCAGGGCCACGACCTCCGAGGTGGTCGACACCCCCGGCAGGAACGGCACGCCCGACTCCCGCATCGCGCCCAGGAGCCGCCGGGTCCACCCCGGGCTGACCAGGAACCGGGCCCCGGCGCCGACCGCGTCCGCGACCCCGCCGGGCGACACGACGGTGCCCGCGCCGACGACCGCCTCCGGCACCTCCCGGGCGATGGCCCGGACGGCGTCGAGCGCGGCCGGGGTGCGCAGGGTGACCTCGATCAGCGGCAGCCCGCCCGCGACGAGGGCGCGCGCCAGGGGAACGGCGTCGGCGGCGTCCTCGATCACGACCACGGGGACGACGGGGGCTTGCGGGGCAAGGTCGAACACGCTCGTCATGGGCCACATCCTGCCCACGGCGAGCGTCACCCGCAACGAGCGTTGCGCGCTGCGCAACGCAAGAGTGGGCGGGGTCAGTGGATCTCGTCCACCAGGACGTCCAGCGCCCCCGTCTTCCCCCCGTCCTCCACCACGTACCCCAGACCCCGCAGGACCTCCGTCAGCTCCGCCGGCGACCCCGGCTCCGCGCCCGCCTCCAGAAGGCTCCGCACGATGCGGCCCTTCGTCGCCTTGTTGAAGTGGCTGACCACCTTCCGGGTCGGCGCGTGCAGCACCCGCACCGTCGCGGTCCGGGCCGCCACGTCGCCCTTCGGCTTCCACGCCGACGCGTACGCCGACGAACGCAGGTCCAGGACCAGCCCGGCCCCGGCCGCCTCGGGCAGCACCGACGCCATCGCACCCCGCCAGTGCGCGCCCAGCGCCCCCAGACCCGGCAGCTTGACCCCCATCGAGCAGCGGTACGACGGGATGCGGTCCGTGACCCGCACCGCGCCCCACAGCCCGGAGAAGACCAGCAGCGAGCGCCCCGCCCGCCGCCGGGCCGCCGCGTCCAGCGTCGCCAGGCCCAGCGCGTCGTACAGCACGCCCGTGTAGATCTCCCCGGCCGGCCGCGCGCCCGCCGTCCGCAGCTCCACGTTCTTCGCGACCTCGCCGCGCAGCCCCTCGCTCAGGCCCAGTACCTCGCGCGCCTTCTCCTCGTCGGCGGCGCACAGCTCGACCAGCTCGTCCAGGACCGCCGCCCGCGCCTCCGCGAGCCCCGGCAGGGACAACGACTCCGGCTTGAGCGGCGCCCCGCGCCCCGAGGAGGCCTTGCCTTCGGAGGGCGGCAACAGCACGAGCACGGCGGTTCTCCTTCGTACGTACGGAAACGGGGGTGCGGCCCCGGCCGTCCAGCGTACGAGGTGCGCGGCCCCGCCCCGGCCCGCGCGTCCCGGCGGACGCCCCGCGCGCCCGACGTGCCGCACCCCGGGCCCGGCCCTACGCTCGGGACCATGCCCCGCCGCCACATCCACGTGACCGGCGCAGCCGAGGCTCCCCTGCGGGCCGCCCTGCGCGCCCTGCGGACCGAACTCGCCGTCCCGGAGGAGTTCCCGCCCGCCGTCCTGGCCGAGGCCGAGGCCGCCGCGAAGGCCCCCCGACTCCCCGCCCACGACGCCACCGACCTGCCCTTCTTCACCATCGACCCGCCCACCTCCACCGACCTCGACCAGGCCATGCACCTGGCCCGCAGGGCCGACGGCGGCTACCGCGTCCACTACGCCATCGCCGACGTCGCCGCCTTCGTCACCCCCGGCGGCGCGCTGGACGCCGAGGCCCACCGGCGGGTCCTCACGCTCTACTTCCCCGACGGCAAGGTCCCCCTCCACCCCGCCGTCCTCTCCGAGGGCGCCGCCAGCCTCCTCCCGGGCGAACCCCGCCCCGCCCTGCTCTGGCGCATCGACCTCGACGCCCAGGGCCGCCGGGTCGCCACCGACGTCCGCCGCGCCCTCGTCCGCAGCCGCGCCAAGCTCGACTACGCGACCGTCCAGCGGCAGATCGACGACGGCACCGCCGAGGAACCGCTGGCCCTGCTCCGGGACATCGGGCGGCTCCGCGAGGCCCTCGAAGCCGAACGCGGCGGGATCTCCCTCAACGTCCCCGAGCAGGAGATCGTCGAGACCGACCACACCTACTCCCTCGCCTACCGCGCCCCGCTCCCCGCCGACGGCTGGAACGCCCAGATCTCCCTGCTCACCGGCATGGCCGCCGCCGACCTCATGACCGCCGCCGGCACCGGCATCCTGCGCACCCTGCCCACCGCCCCCGACGGAGCCGTCGCCCGGCTGCGGCGCTCCGCGCAGGCCCTCGGCGTCCCCTGGCCGCACCACGTCTCGTACGCCGACGTCGTCCGCTCCGCCGACCCGGCCGAGCCGCGCCACGCCGCCTTCCTCCAGGAGTGCACCACCCTCCTGCGCGGCGCCGGGTACACCGTCTTCACCGACGGCCACGTCCCCACCCCGGCCGTGCACGCCGCCGTCGCCGACGAGTACACCCACTGCACCGCGCCCCTGCGCCGGCTCGTGGACCGGTACGCCGGCGAGCTCTGCGTCTCCGCCGTCGAGGGGAACGAGCCGCCCGAATGGGTACGGGCCGCCCTGCCCGCCCTCCCCGACGAGATGGCGGCCGGCTCGCGCCGCGCCAACACCGTCGAGCGCGAGAGCGTCGACATCGTCGAGGCGGCGCTCCTGAGCGGCCGCGTCGGCGAGATCTTCGACGCGTACGTCATCGACGTGAAGGAGCGCGAACCCGCCGTCGGCACCGTCCACCTGGACGACCCGGCGGTCGTCGCCCGCATCCAGGGCGGCACCTCCCGCCTGCCGCTGGGCGAATGGCTGCGGGTCAGGCTCGCGGAGGCGGACCCGGGCTCGTCGAAGGTGCTGTTCGCGCCCGCGTGAGCGCGCGGACGAACTCCCGCGGGTCGTCCGCGTGGACCCGCACCACGGTCACCGGCCGGGGCGCGCCGAACAGCCGGGCCACCTCGACCGGCTCGGTCAGCTCCAGGGTGACGGAGGTCTGCGCGCCGACGGCGAGGTTCAGTTCGCCGTCGGCCTTCTCGTGCGAGAACCGCGACTCGTGGCGGACCGTGGCGATCCGGTCCAGCGGGACCCGTACGTCGACGTGGGCGGCCTGCCGCAGCCGGACCACGTCCCCGGTGAGCGTGTGCGGGCGGGTCGCCGACGCGGCGTGCAGCCCGAGCACGAACAGCACCGTGGAGACGTCCAGGACCAGCACCACCGCGTGCACGGCGGGCCGGCCGGCGAGCAGGTAGGACATCCCGACGGTCTCGACCACGCACACGAACGCGAAGCCGTACATCAGGGCCGCCTGGTCCCGGGCGTGCGGGAAGACCCCGTCCGCCCCGGCCACCCCGTGCGGCCGCCGTGCCACCCACCGCGCCAGACTCCCCAGCAGCCGCAGCTCGTGCCCCATCAGCCGCAGCACCGGCCCGGGCACCAGCTCCGCCACCGCCCGCCGGCGCGAGAACCCCCGCCGCCGCAGCCCCCGGTACGCCGGCCCCTCCGCGAGCAGCAGCCCGAGGACCACCGCCTCGCCCACCGCACCCACGGCCGCGGGTATCCGCACCCCGCCGACGACCAGCACGGCCAGGACGACCTCGGCCGGCAGCACCACGTACGCCAGGGGACGCAGGAGCCGCAGCAGCCGGGAGCGGTCCCCGGCGGCGGACCGCGCGCTCACAGCTCCCGCTCCCCGCCGCGGGCGCGGGCGCGGTCCTGCACCAGACGGACGGCCAGCCGGACCGCCGCCGACTGGGCCGGGGCGAGCTCCGCGAAGAACGTGTCGGCGAGCGAGGCGTCGGAGGGGCCGTCGCCCGCCCCCGCGGCCGCGAGGTCCACCCCCAGCTCGTCCGGCAGGCAGGCGGCGAGCACCTGCGCCGCCTCCGCGACCCGAGGGTCGTCCGGCTCCGCGTCGGCGAGGGCGTCCAGCAGCGGATACACCTCGCGCGCACGCTCCGCCGACGCCTCCATGAGCCCCATCAGCCGGGCCCGCTCCCCGTCGGGCACGACGACGTCGAGCAGCGCCAGGATCTCCCGGTCCTTCGCCGCCATCGGCGACTCCGGCAGCTCGCCCAGTCCGGTGAGCAGCGCCGCCGCCTCCGGCGACACCGGCCCCTCGGCGGGCAGCCGGCCGGCCCGCGCCTCGGTCAGCAGGACCGCGAGGCGCTCCCGCCGCTCCCGGAGCACCGCCTCCTGCCGGGCCAGGTCCTCCGCCAGCTCCTCCAGCACCTCCACGAGCCCGCGCCCCTCGTCGTCCGCCAGCACCCCCCGCACCTCCTCGAGACCCAGCCCCAGCTCGGTGAGCCGCCGGATCCGTGCCAGGAGCACGGCGTCCCGCACCCCGTACACCCGGTACCCGTTCGCCCGCCTCGCGGGTTCGGGCAGCAGCCCCGTCTGGTGGTAGTGCCGCACGGCCCGGGGGGTCACCCCGACCAGGGCGGCGATCTCGCCGATACGCATGCGCCCAGTAGAAACCCTGACGCCGCGACAGGGTCAAGCGGCTTCCGCGACGGCGGGTAGCATGGTCGGCACGGCAGACGAGCCGGGCGGGCGGCCGCGTGGGGATCCTCGGATCTCCCCGAGGAACGTCCGGGCTCCACAGAGCAGGGTGGTGGCTAACGGCCACCCGGGGTGACCCGCGGGACAGTGCCACAGAAAACAGACCGCCGGGGACTTCGGTTCCCGGTAAGGGTGAAACGGTGGTGTAAGAGACCACCAGCGCCTGAGGTGACTCAGGCGGCTAGGTAAACCCCACTCGGAGCAAGGTCAAGAGGGGACACCCCGGTGTCCCTGCGCGGATGTTCGAGGGCTGCTCGCCCGAGTCCGCGGGTAGACCGCACGAGGCCGGCGGCAACGCCGGCCCTAGATGGATGGCCGTCACCCCGACGACCGCGAGGTCCCGGGGAACAGAACCCGGCGTACAGCCCGGCTCGTCTGCCGCTCCCGGGCTTTGCCCAGGAAAGGGCCTCCGACTTGCGTTTCGCAGGTCGGAGACCCTCTGTGCTTGTTCGGCTCTTCGGGCAACGCAGAGAGAACGCAACGGGTGCCTGCTCGGCGCTCCTCCAGGGGAAGCCGGCGTCAGCGGTCCAGGGTGAGCACCATCCAATGCCAGGATCGGCCGTTACGTCTGGTCTCGACTTCACCAACTGTCTTCCAGCCCGTGCGCCACGTCCCGTGCCCGTGGTACTTGGCTTTGCAGGAGCACGTGCACAGCGGTCCCTTGGCGTTCTTGCACGATGGGTTGCATTTCTCACCCGGGTTGTACTCCCGGCCCACCATCACGGTGCGGTACCGGTCCATGAGGCTTCCCGCCATCCGGAGGAATTGTCTGTTGGAGACCGTCCAACAGTTCCGAACGCTGTCCCAGCGAGGGGAATGGCTTGTGGTGAGGATGCTGCTGATCTTCTGTTCATGGGCCCACGAGTCATGCCTGGGGAGCCAGACACCCAGCCATCCCGTGGCAGGAAGAGCGAGGGTGGGGATGTGATCGCTTTCCCACCTGGGGAGCCAGTCGGGGGGCTTCAAGTAGTCAGTGTTCTGCCTCCCGAGCCGATGCCGGCGGCTGGGCTCCGGCCATCTTCGCCGACGCGTACCTGACAGGGGCCCCAGTTCCATAGATGCGTCGACCGCTGGTTGCCCCGAGGCGACGCACGGAAGCCCACTGAGCGGGCGGAAGTGGTCTGCGACGAGACCTAATTGATCGACGAGTATGTTTCGACGGCATGTTCGGCACGCGCGGCCAAACCCCTGTTTCTTCAAGCAACCCCCCTTGGGGGCAACTTAATCCCGAGCCGGTGGCCTTGTGCAATGGATTGGCGGCCATTCACCCGTGGAGATTGCTGCTCTGCGTCCAGCCAAGAGAGCAGGAGGGTGGGTCGTGCCGACGCCTCTCGCCCCGCGTGGCGGCGCATTCCTTGTGATCACGCACGCGAGCGAGGCCCCACGAGAACTGCCTCGCGAATGCGGCCGTGGACCGACAGCCGAAGATGTCTATGCAGGCCCTGAGTCCGGCGTACAGCCCGGCTCGTCTGCCGGCCCGCGTGGAGAGGGCCCCCGCACAGGTCTACGCCTGGGCGGGGGCCCTTTTCCGTGTGCGGGGTGGTGGGGTCAGGGTGTGGGGCGGCGGACCTCGTAGTGGAAGCAGCCGTATTCGACGGCGCGGACGTGGACGAGGGCGACGGCGGGGTCGGCGAAGGCGTCGGCGAGGGCCTGGTCGAGGGCTTCGTCGGCGGCGTCGGGGAGTTCCAGGAGGCGCCCGCCGGCGATGTGGCCCCGGGCGTCGTAGCGGCGCAGGACGCGCAGGGCGCCGGGGCGGGCGAAGGGGTGGCCGGCGGATCGCCCGGGGCCGTCGCAGGCGCCGGCGTGGATGAAGACCGGGCCCTGCTCGTCGTAGGCGCCGGGCTCCGCGCCGGTCGCGGCGGCCCAGCGGCGCAGGGGCGCGTAGGTGACGAGGACGATCCGCTCGCCGGGCCGGGACGGGCGCAGGCAGCAGCGGAGGGGGTCGCCGCCGTCGGTGGCGGTGTGCGGCGCGCGGGCCGTGCCGGAGTCGTCGCGGGCGCGGAGCCGGGTGAGGGTGTCGGCCGCGATGGGGCGTGCGGGGTACCGGGCGGTGCGGGTGTCGGTGTCCATGGGGCCAGGGTGGCGCGGGCCGCCCGGCTCCCGCTGGCGGCATTCGGACGCGGAGGTCACGGCCGCCCCGGGACCGCGCCCCGGCCGGCACGGCCGGGAGCGTGGTTCCGCTCCGCCGTGGCGGCCGGGAGGCGTCCGCACGGGTCAGTCGAGGACCTCGATCGTCCACTGCGGGTCGCGGTCGTCGGTGCGGACGAAGACGCGTTTGGGGAGCAGGGAGCGGTCCTCGAAGAGGTCGCGGCCGAGGGCCAGTCCGTTCCGGTCGATCACATGGGTGCCGGTGCGGAGGTCGGCGAGGGAGACGAGGGTCGTCGTGCCGTCGCCGTCGACGCGCTGGATCCGCCACACGGAGGCGGCGGAGTCGTCGGGACGGACGGCCACGGGTGCGCGGTCGGTGCCGGCGGCGGCGATCGTCTCCTCGGTGCCCTTCGCGGTGAACCGGAAGCCGCCCCGCGCACGGGTGACCAGCCATTCGCCCGCCCGCTCCTGGTCCACGAGGAAGCCCACCAGGGCTCCTTCCTCGGCGCCGACCGGTGCGCCCTTCGCGTACAGCTTGACGACCTTGCCGATGTCCGACATGCATCCTCCCGGGCTGAATACGTCAGTGGGGCGATCGTGCCCCGCGGCCTCGCGCCCGGGCCGGGGAACACGCAGCTCATAGGCTGTGTGGCGCTCGGATGTCGCCGGGGGAGGGGAAGGTTCCGCGCGATCGGGACCGCTGTCGGGGGGACCTCACGGCCGGGGCGCCCGGGGCGGGACGCCCCCCGGGTGTACGGCTGGGGCATGACGATTCCCGTGAACCAGCTCAGCGACCCGGCCGTGCGCGCGTTCGTGACGGCCCTCAACGCCAACGACCAGGAGGCCTTCCGGGGGGCGCTCGCCCCGGGCGCGACGATGTCCGACGACGGGTCGGAGCGCGACCTGGAGGCGTGGACCGAGAAGGAGGTGTTCTCCTCGCGGGGACACATGGAGATCGAGTCGGAGAAGGGCGACGGGCTGGCGCTCGTCGCCCGGTTCCGCAACGACACCTGGGGCGAGATGCGCACCAAGTGGCAGTTCACCGTCGAGGGCGGCAAGGTGGCCCGCTTCGAGACCGGGCAGGCGTAGCACCGGCCGTCCGGCGGCGTCGGCCGGGGCTCAGCCCCGGCCGACGTACGGCATGGCCGTCGCCATGACCGTGGCGAACTGGACGTTCGCCTCCAGGGGGAGGGCCGCCATGTGGACGACCGTGGCGGCGACGTCCGCCGCGTCCATCACCGGCTCCGGTGCCGTCCGGCCGTCGGCCTGGAGGATGCCGGTCTGCATCCGGGCGGTCATCTCGGTGGCCGCGTTGCCGATGTCGAGCTGGCCGCAGGCGATGCGGTGGGGGCGGCCGTCGAGGGAGAGGGACTTCGTCAGGCCGGTCATCGCGTGCTTGGTCGCGGTGTACGCGATCGAGTGCGGGCGCGGCACGTGGGCCGAGAGGGAGCCGTTGTTGATGATGCGGCCGCCCCGGGGGTCCTGGTCCTTCATGGCGCGGAAGGCGGCCTGGGCGCAGAGGAAGGCGCCGGTCAGGTTGACGTCGACGACGGCGCGCCAGGTGCCGGGGTCGAGGTCCTCGACGGGGACGCCCCCGCCGGCGAAGGTGCCGGCGTTGTTGAAGAGCAGGTCGACCCGGCCGTAGCGCTCACGGACCGCGGCGAAGAGGGCGGCGACCTCCCGCTCGGAGGTCACGTCGGTGGGGACGGGAAGGAAGTCGCCGGTGGGGAGGGCCGCGGCCGTCTCCGCCAGGGCGTCCGCCCGGCGGCCCGCCAGGGCCACCGACCAGCCGGCCTCCGCGAGGGCCACCGCCACGCTCCGGCCGATGCCCGATCCCGCTCCCGTCACCACTGCGATGCTCATGGGCGCGCAGCGTACGCGAGACGTGTGCTCCATGAACTCATCCGTCCGACACGTGGATGTTCTGTACTCGACAAGGGGACGTCGCCCCGCCCCCCTCGAATGACGGAAGGACACCATCCGTCTGGGGAGGGGCACATGGATCAGATACACGAGCACTCCGAGGAACTGCGCGGCGCCGCACGCCACTTCGGCCGCCGCCGGTTCCTCACGGTCACCGGCGCGGCCGCCGCGCTCGCCTTCGCCACCCAGCTTCCCGTCGCGGGCGCCGCGGCCGCCGCCCAGCTCGACGGACGCCGCCTGAGCGAGTACCCGTTCACCCTGGGGGTGGCCTCGGGCGATCCGCTGCCCGGCTCCGTGGTCCTGTGGACCCGGCTCGCGCCCCGCCCCTTCGAGCCCGACGGCGGACTGCCCCCGAACCGCGTCACCGTCTTCTGGGAACTCGCCCGCGACGAGCGCTTCACCCGGCCGGTGCGGCACGGCACGGTCACCGCGCACCCCGAGTTCCGGCACACCGTCCACGTCGAGGTCGACCACCTCGACGCCGGCCGGGGCTTCTTCTACCGCTTCCGGGCGGGCGCCTGGACCAGCCCCGTCGGCCGGACCCGCACCGCCCCGGCCGCCGGCGCCCACAACACGTCCCTCAGGCTCGGCGCGGTCTCCTGCCAGGCGTACCACGACGGCTACTTCACGGCCTACCGCCACCTCGCCGCCGAGGACCTCGACGTCGTCTTCCACCTCGGCGACTACCTCTACGAGTACGCCGTGAACGCCACCGGCGGCGCCCGGGCCTACACCGACCGCACCCTGCCGGCGCTGTTCGACCGGGAGACGCTGAGCCTGGAGGACTACCGGCTGCGCTACGCGCTCTACAAGACGGACCCCGACCTGCGCGCCGCCCACGCCGCGCACCCGTTCGTCGTCACCTGGGACGACCACGAGACCGAGAACAACTACGCGGGCGACACCCCCGAGAACGGCGTCCCGCCGGAGGAGTTCCTGCTCCGCCGGGCCGCCGCCTACCGCGCCTACTGGGAGCACCAGCCGCTGCGCGCGCCCCAGCGGCCGGTGGGCCCCGACATGCGGCTGTACCGGCGGCTGCGCTTCGGGCGGCTCGCCCAGTTCGACATCCTCGACACCCGGCAGTACCGCTCCGACCAGGCGTACGGCGACGGCTGGCGGGTCCCCGGACCCGAGTCGGAGAACCCGGCGCGGACGATGACGGGGGCGACCCAGGAGCGCTGGCTGCTCGACGGCTGGCGGTCCTCCGGCGCCCGCTGGAACGTCCTGCCGCAGCAGGTCGTCCTCTCCGAGCGACGCGACCGCGCCACCGCCGACTTCAAGCTGTCGATGGACTCCTGGGACGGCTACCCTGCCGCCCGGCAGCGGCTCCTCGCCGGGGCGCGGGCCGCCGGGGTGGAGAACCTGATGGTGCTCACCGGGGACGTCCACGTCGGCCACGCCTTCGACGTCAAGGCCGACTTCCGCGACCCGTCCTCCCGGACCCTGGGCACCGAGATCGTCGCCACCTCGATCGCCAGCGGCCGGGACGGAGCCGACCGCCTGTCCAACCACGACCAGCTCATGGGGGCCAACCCGCACCTGAAGTTCTTCAACGGCCGGCGCGGATACGTGAAGGTCTCCCTGGGCACGGAGAGCGCCCGCGCCGACTTCCGCACGGTCCCCTACGTGACGCGGCCGGGCGCCCCCGTCGCCACGGCCGCCTCCTTCGTCACCCAGGTCGGCGACCAGGGCCTCACGCCGGCGTGAGGCCCGTCTCCTGCGGATAGCGGACGCCGACGCGCTCCCGCACGGCGTCGAGCGTCCGCATGACCGCGAGCGAGCCGTCGAGCGGGACGAGCGGGGACTCGGTGAGGCCCGCCCGCAGACAGCGCATCACCTCGGCCGCCTCGTGCCGGAGGGAGTGCGGGGCGTCCGTCGTCGCGAACTCCTCCGGCTCGTGGTCGTGCCGGTGCAGGGTGAACCGCTCGGGGGCGAAGAAGCCGCGCGGGAGGTCGATCCGGCCGAGCGTGCCCGTCACGGAGGCGGTCATCGGGGTGTCGGCCTCCAGCGAGCACGACAGCAGCGCCGAGGCGCCCGACGCCCAGCCCAGCAGCATGCCCGTGTTCAGGTCGACGCCCTCCGGCGAGATCATCGCGTGGGCCTGGACGGTGTCCGGCTCGCCGAGCAGCAGCTGCGCGAAGGAGACCGGGTACACGCCCAGGTCGAGCAGCGCGCCGCCGCCCACCGCCGGGTCCCGCAGCCGGTGGCCGGGGTCGAAGGGGCCGGCGATGCCGAAGTCCGCCTGGACGGACCGGACCTCGCCGATCGCCCCGTCGCGGACCAGCTCCACGAGCCGTCGGACGAGCGGGTTGCAGTACGTCCACATGGCCTCCATGAGGAAGAGGCCGCGGTCCCGGGCGAGGGCGACGAGCTCCTCCGCCTCCCGTGCGTTGAGCGTGAGGGCCTTCTCGCAGAGCACCGCCTTGCCCGCACGGAGGGCGAGGGCCGCCGCCTCCCGGTGGGCGTGGTGCGGGGTGGCCACGTACACCACGTCGACGTCGTCGTCGGCGAAGAGCCCGTCCCACGAGCCGTACGCCCGCGGGATGCCGAACCGGTCGGCGAAGCCCTTCGCGGACGCCTCCGTACGGGAGGCCACCGCGACGACCTCGGCGCCGTCGAGCGTCCCGAGGTCCGTGGTGAACCGCTCCGCTATGCCGCCCGTCGCCAGGATTCCCCAGCGCACCGTGTCTCCCATGCTGCCCACCTGTCCCACAGAGGTCTCGACCATGCCGATCGAGCTGAGAGCATAGGCAAGGATTCAACGAAAGGGAGCAGTCGATGCCCGAGAGCGGCCGGACAACAACACAAGGGCACATCACCGCACCCGTCCCCGTCGTCGCCGCCCGGCGCGCGGGGCTGCTCGTCACGCTCGTCCTGGGCGGTCTGACCGCCCTGCCCCCGCTCTCCATGGACATGTACCTCCCGGCCCTCCCGGAGGTCACCGGCGCGCTGCACGCGCCCGCCGCCACCGTCCAGCTCACCCTCACCGCCTGCCTCGCCGGCATGGCCCTCGGACAGCTCGTCGTGGGCCCCATGAGCGACAAGTGGGGGCGCCGCCGCCCGCTGCTCGTCGGCATGGTCGTCTACGTCCTCGCGACCGCCGCCTGCGCCCTCGCGCCCACCGCCGAACTCCTCATCGGCTGCCGGCTCCTCCAGGGCCTCGCCGGCGCCGCGGGCATCGTCATAGCCCGCGCCGTCGTCCGCGACCTGTACGACGGCGTCGAGATGGCCCGCTTCTTCTCCACCCTGATGCTGATCTCCGGGGCCGCGCCGATCGTCGCCCCGCTCATCGGCGGCCAGATCCTGCGGGTCACCGACTGGCGGGGCGTCTTCCACGTCCTGACGGTGATCGGCGTCCTGCTCACCGCCGTCGTCTGGCGCTTCCTCGACGAGACGCTGCCGGCCGACCGCCGCCAGGAGGGCGGCGTCGGCGCGGCCCTGCGCACCATGCGCGGCCTCCTCGCCGACCGCGTCTTCGCCGGCTACATGCTCGCCGGCGGGTTCGCCTTCGCGGCGCTCTTCGCGTACATCTCGGCCTCCCCGTTCGTGGTCCAGGAGATCTACGGCGCCTCGCCGCAGACCTTCAGCCTGCTCTTCGGCCTCAACTCCATCGGCCTCGTGGCCGTCGGACAGATCAACGGCAAGGTCCTCGTCGGCCGCGTCCGCCTCGACAAGGCGCTCGGCTTCGGCCTCGGCACCATCCTCCTCGCCGCCACGGCGCTGCTGCTGATGACCGCCGGGGTCTTCGGCGAGGTCGGCCTGTTCCCGATCGCCGCCGGACTCTTCGTCCTGATGTCCGCGATGGGCCTCGCCATGCCGAACACCAACGCCCTGGCGCTGCTGCGCACCCCGCACGCCGCCGGATCGGCCTCCGCGCTGCTCGGCACCTCCTCCTTCCTCGTCGGCGCGGTCGCCTCGCCGCTCGTCGGCATCGCGGGCGAGCACACCGCCGTGCCGATGGCCGTCGTCCAGGTCTGCTGCGCCCTCCTCGCCCTCGCCTGCTTCCTCGGGCTGTGCCGGCCCTGGCGGAACCCGCGCGCGGACGTCTGAGCGGCGGGCGCGGACCGGGCGGGCCGACCTGTCCGGGCGGGCGGTGTGGCACCGGCCGTCCGGCCGTCCGTGATGTGACGATCTGCGGCATGTGCCACTACTGCGGCTGCCGTGAGGTCCCCCTGATCAAGGAGTTCATCGCCGAGCACGAGGCGGTGACCGACGTCGCCGGGGACGCCGTGCGCGCGCTCGACGCGGGCGACCACGAGCGCGCGCGGGAGCTCGTCGAGCGGATGGCGGTGCTGCTGCTCGACCACTGGGCCGGCGAGGAGCGCGGCCTCTTCGCCGTGATGCGCGAGAACGAGGAGTACACCGCCTACGTGGACGCCCTCGCCCGCGAGCACCGCGAGCTGGCCGCCTTCCTGGCCGGACTCGACCTCGCGTCCGAGGAGCGGCGGGCGGAGTTCGTCCGCGCCGTCGACGAACTCCACGACCACATCGCCAAGGAGGAGGACGGCCTCTTCCCGGCCTCCCTGACCGAACTCACCGGCGAGCAGTGGGACCGGTCCATCGACGCCTGGAAGGCGGTCCACGGCCGGTGACCCCGGCGGGCGCGCCGGGCCGGAGGGGACCCTCCGCACCGCCGCCTAGAATGTCGCGGTGAACGCCTCCCCTCCCTCCGCCGAGTCCCTGCGCGCGGCCCTCGCCGGGCTCCTCGACGGGCTGCCGCCCCGCCAGGCGGCCAAGGCCGTCGAGCGGCTGATCGCCAACTACCGGGGCACCACCCCGACCGACGCCCCCGTGCTGCGCGACCGCTCCGACGTCGCCGCGTACGCCGCGTACCGGATGCCGGCGACCTTCGAGGCGGTACGGGGGGCGCTGTACGCCCTGCGCGACGCGGCGCCGGAATGGGAGCCGGCGACCCACACCGACGTGGGCGGCGGCACCGGCGCGGCGAGCTGGGCCGTCGCCGAGGCGTGGGAGGGCACGCCGCCGCGCACCACCGTCCTCGACTGGGCCGAGCCCGCACTGGCGCTCGGCCGCGAGCTGGCGGCGGGGCGGCTGGACGCCGAGTGGCGCACCGCCCGGATCGGCGGCGCGCTCCGGCTCGACGCGTCGGACCTGGTCACCGTCTCGTACGTGCTCAAGGAGCTGACCGACGGCGACCGGGCGGCGCTGGTGGCCGAGGCGGCGCGGGTGGCCCGGGCGGTGGTGATCGTCGAGCCCGGCACCCCCGACGGCTACGAGCGGATCATCGCGGCCCGCACCCTGCTCGTCGACGCCGGCTTCACCGTCGCCGCGCCCTGCCCGCACAGCGGGGCGTGCCCGATCGTGCCGGGCGAGGACTGGTGCCACTTCTCGGCGCGGGTGAGCCGCTCCTCGCTGCACCGCCAGGTGAAGGGCGGCTCGCTGCCGTACGAGGACGAGAAGTACGCCTACGTCGCCGCGACCCGCTTCCCGGTGACCCCCGCCGTCTCCCGCGTCACCCGCAGGCCCCAGATCCGCAAGGGCCAGGTGCTGCTGGACCTGTGCGGCCCCGACGGCCTGTCCCGCGACACGGTCACCAAGCGGCACGGGCCCCTGTACAAGCAGGCCCGTGACGTAGAGTGGGGCGACCCGTGGCCGCCGGAGACCGGGGTGCCGGAGACCGGGGCGGGGGAGACCCCCTAGAAGCTCCCGGGGCATCCCGGGACCTTCCCGGGGTCTCCCCGTGTCGTTCCCGGGGCCTCCCGGACCTTGCTAGGGCCGCAGCTCCTGGGTGCAGCACTTCACGCTGCCGCCGCCCTTGAGGAGCTCGCCCAGGTCGATGCCGACCGGTTCGAAGCCGCGGCGGCGCAGGGGCTCGAAGAGGCCCACCGCCGCCTGCGGCAGCACGACGTGCAGACCGTCGCTGACCGCGTTGAGCCCGAGGGCCGCCGCGTCCTCGGCGGTGGCGATCAGGGCGTCGGGGAAGAGCCGCGCGAGCACCGCCCGGCTCCCGGGGGAGAAGGCGTCCGGGAAGTACATGACCTCGTCCCGGGCGTCGTCCAGGACGCAGAACGCCGTGTCCAGGTGGTAGTAGCGCGGGTCCACCAGCTCCAGGCCGATGACCGGGCGGCCGAAGAACTCCTGCGCCTCGTCGTGGGAGAGCGGGCTGGAGCGGAAGCCGCGGCCGGCGAGGATCCAGGAGGCGGTGACGGCGAAGTCGCCCTCGCCCTCGTTCACGTGCTCCGGCTCCCGCAGGCTGTCGTCCGTCCAGCCGTTCCGGCGGAACCAGGCCAGGTGGGCGTCGGCCTCCCGCGCCCGCTCCGGGTGGGCGAACTTCGCCCCGAGGACCCGGCCCTCGACGACCGTGGCGCCGTTCGCCGCGAAGACCATGTCCGGCAGCGCCGGGTCGGGCTCCAGCAGGTCGACGGTGTGGCCGAGCGCGCGGTAGCGGTCGCGCAGGTCCTCCCACTGGGCGAGGGCGAGCGGCAGGTCGACCGGTTTCGTGGGGTCCATCCAGGGGTTGATGGAGTACGTCACCGAGAAGTGCGCGGGTGGGCACATCAGGTAACGGCGGGGCGAGGACGCGCGCGGAGTGGGGCGCAATGAGGGCTCCTCACGGACGGGTGGGCGGAAGAACCGAAGATCGGTGGACCCCATGGTCCGCCCTCGGGGCCCTTCGCGCAGTGGACCGTTCGGGTGGTTCGATGTCACCCGACCCGGCGAGACGCCCCGTCTCGTCGGGCTGCTAGATTGAGGCCATGTCCGAGACCAGGCCCGCGAAGGCCGCCCCCGACGCCTCCCGCCGCAGCGAGCGCTCCCGCCGCGCCATCTTCGACGCCGCCCTCGCCCTCGTCTCCGAGACCGGCTACGCCAAGACCACCGTCGAGGGCATCGCCGCCCGCGCCGGGGTCGGCAAGCAGACCATCTACCGCTGGTGGCCCTCCAAGGCGGCCGTCCTCCTCGACGCCTTCCTCGACCTCGCCGCCCGCGCCAACGAGGCCCTCGGCGGCGACGCCCGGAGTGAGATCCCTGACACCGGGGACCTCGCCGCCGACCTCCGGTACGTGCTCCGCGCCACCGTCGACGAGATGAACGACCCCGCCTTCGACGCCCCCACCCGCGCCCTCGCCGCCGAGGGGATCGTCGACGCCGACCTCGGCGCCCGCTTCACCGAGGCCCTGCTCGAACCCCAGCTCCAGTACTACGTCCGCCGCATCGAGGCCGCCCAGGCCGCGGGCGACGCCGACCCCGACGCCGATCCCCGCCTCGCCGTCGAACTCCTCGTCGGCCCCCTCCACCACCGCTGGCTCCACCGCACCCTGCCGCTCACCCACGCCTACGCCGACGCCCTCGTCGACCTCGCCCTGCGCGGCCTCGCGCCGAGGGACTGACCGGGCCGGACCGCCCCGCGGAACCGTCCCCGGGCACCCCGGTTCCGCACTCCGGTCACCCGAGGCGCAGGATGGTGGGACCATGGGCAGAGCCGAACGGGCGAGCATGAGGTGTGAGGGGATAGATGGGCGACGGCATCGGCCGCTACCGCGGCACGGACGGCAAACTCGCACAGTGGCTGCGCAGGCGCCCCAAACGCACCGCGGCCGACGACGGGAACGAACGCGAGACGCTGCTCCTGGCCATCGCCGCCGCCGGGCTGCCCCTGGCACCCGCCGCGTCCCCCGTGGGCTACAGCTGCTCCTGTGAGCGGATCGGCTGCCCCACCCCCGCCCGGCACCCCGTCTCCTTCGCCTGGCAGACGCAGTCGACCACCGACCGCGCGCAGATCGAACGCTGGGCCAGGAACGAGCCCGCGGCCAACTTCGTCACCGCCACCGGCATGGTCCACGACGTCCTCGACGTCCCCCTGGCCGCCGGCCGCGCCGCCCTGGAGCGCCTCCTCGCCGAGGGCGTCGAGGTGGGTCCGGTCGCCGAGTCCGCCGACGTCGACACCGTCGGCGGCCGGATGCTCTTCTTCACCGCCACCCGCGGCACCCCCGAGGACGAGGACGAGTGGTGGCCCTGTGAGCTGGACTGCCACCCCGAGACCATGGACGAGCACCCCGGGCTGCGCTGGCACTGCCGCGGCAGCTACGTCCTCGTCCCGCCGGCCCGTCTCCCCGGGGACGAAGGCGCCCATCCGGTCGTCGCCTGGGTCCGCGGCCCCGAGCACCCGCTGCCCGACCCGCTGAACCTCCTGGAGACCCTCCAGGACGCCTGCGCCCGCCACGCGGCGGCCCTCGGGGCCGACGGCGACGGCGAGCACACGGCCCACGAGATCGCCTGGCCGCTGACCCGCTGACCCGCTGACCCGCCAGGCAAGATCCGGAAGAGACGGCCTAGGAGCCCTGCGCGGCCACCACGCCCTGGAGACGGCTGAGGAACGCGACGGAGTCGCGGTCCGGGCCCGCCGGCTTCACCAGGACCGCCTGGCTGGAGACCCACTCGCGGGTGACGGTGTTCTTGATCTCGCCGGTCATCAGCGCCTTGACGTCGGCGTTGACCTTGGGCCGGTAGCCCGGCGCCGCGGTCTGCCGCTCGAAGTACCGGGTCGCGAAGAAGACCAGCGCCCCGCCGTCGCGGGTGCGCAGCCCCAGAGGCGCGAAGTCGCCCTGGTCGGTGGCCTGGTCGAGGTACTGGGTGGCGAGGCCGGGCCGCTTGGCGGCCTTCTGCCGGTCCGCCCGCCAGCCCGTGGTGTGCGAGCCCGCGGCGAACGGACCCGGCCGGCCGTCCTTCAGATAGGAGACGTACCGCCGGCCCAGGTCCCCGGGCGCGACCGCGAGGGCGTCGGAGTCGGCGGCGACGGGCACCGCGTACCCCTCCTCCTCGGCGAACTCCGGTACCCGGTCCGCGTCGAGGATGCCGAGGTAGGCGACCTCCCACAGCTGCTGCGGGCCGTTGCGGACGAAGACCAGGAGCCAGCGCTGGTCGCCGTCGCCCCCGTCGACGTCCCGGTTGGGGTCGGCGTCCGCGACGAACCAGCGGGGCCAGCCGGCCTTGCGGGGCAGCGTGAACCGGGTGTCCGTCAGCTCCAGGGGCCGGTGGTCCTTGTTGCCGCCGGGCGTGGTGATCGACCGGGCGCGCAGCCCCGCCTGGTTGACCTCGCCGAGCGGACCGGTGACCCGGCCCGCGTCGAGGGCCGGGTCGTACGCCTTGTCGGCCCGGTTGTACGCGGCCGTGAAGTCCGCGACGGCCTGCGCGGCCTCGGCCTTCGTGGCGGGCGGCAGCAGGGCCGTCTCGCCGTGCACCGTCACACAGCCGCTCGCCGTCAGCGTCAGGACGGTCGCCGCCGCCGTCGCCGCGAGCAGCCTCGCCGGTCGCTCAACCGGTCGTCTCGGCGCTCGCCGCAGCCTCAGCCTTCTCATCGGTCGCCTTCTGCTTCTCCACCCGCACGGACGGACCCGACCCTATCGGGGCGAGGAACAGCGCGAGCGTCGGGACCAGATACAGCGCCCACACCGTGACCTGAAGGACCGTCGGGTCCGGCTGGAAGTTGAAGACGCCCTTGAGGAGGGTGCCGTACCAGCTGTCCGGGGGGATCGTCGCGGAGATGTCGAACGCCTTGTCCGCGAGGCCGCCGAGGAAGCGCGCCTCCTGGAGGTCGTGCACGCCGTACGCGAGGACGCCCGCCGCCACCACGACCAGCATGCCGCCGGTCCAGGTGAAGAACTTCGCCAGGTTGATCCTCAGCGCGCCCCGGTAGAACAGCCAGCCGAGCAGCACCGCCGTCAGCAGACCGAGGAGGACCCCGGCGAGCGGCGCGTACGTGCCGTCGGACGAGGCCCGCACCGACGCCCAGACGAACAGCGCCGTCTCCAGGCCCTCGCGGCCCACGGCCAGGAAGGCGGTGGCGACCAGCGCGCCCGTGCCCATCTGCAGGGCCGCGTCCAGCTTCCCGTGCAGCTCGGCCTTGAGGTGCCGCGCGGTGCGCCGCATCCAGAAGACCATCCAGGTCACCAGGACCACGGCGACGACGGACAGCGAGCCGCCGAGCAGCTCCTGCGCCTCGAACGTCAGCTCCTGCGAGCCGAACTCCAGGCCGGCGCCGAAGGCCAGGGCGACCCCGACGGCCACGCCGATGCCGATCCAGATCGGCCGCAGGGCGTCCCTGCGACCGGTCTTCACCAGATAGGCGATGAGGATGCAGACGACCAGGCTGGCCTCGAGGCCCTCGCGCAGGCCGATCAGATAGTTACCGAACACGTCGGTGCTCCTTCTCCGTCAGCTCCGTCAGGAGAACAGCGTCCTGCCCCACCAGTCGTCCTTGTCCCGGACGCCCGGCGGGATGGCGAACAGTGCCGAACCCACGTGCTGGATGTACTCGTTGAGGGCGTCGGACGCCAGCGAGGTCTGCACCGGGATGAAGCCGGTGCGGACGTCCTTCTGGTACGCCAGGAAGAACAGGCCCGCCTCCAGGCGGCCGAGGCCGTCCGTGCCGTCCGTGAAGGAGTAGCCGCGGCGCAGCAGCGTCGCGCCGTGGTTGCTGTCCGGGTGGGCGAGCCGGACGTGTGCGTCGGGCTTCATCGCCTTGAGGAACGGCTCGTCGTGCTCCTTGGCCTTGCCGACCGGCGCGCCCTCGCGCTTGTCGCGGCCGAAGATGTCCTCCTGCTCGGCGAGCGGGGTGCGGTCCCAGGTCTCGACGTTCATGCGGATGCGGCGGGCCACCAGGTAGGAGCCGCCGTCCAGCCAGGCGGCGCCGCCCTCGGCGTCCTTGCCGGAGACCCACACGTGCCGCGCGAGCCGCTCGGTCTCGGTGCCGGCGATGTTGCGGGTGCCGTCCTTGAAGCCGAAGAGGTTGCGCGGGGTCTGGGCGTCCGGGGTCGTCGAGGACGTCTTGCCGAAGCCGAGCTGGGACCAGCGCACCGCGACCTTGCCGAAGCCGATCCGTGCGAGGTTGCGGATGGCGTGGACGGCGACCTGGGGGTCGTCCGCACAGGCCTGCACGCAGAGGTCGCCGCCGCTGCGCGCCGGATCCAGGTTGTCGCCCGGGAACCTCGGCAGGTCCACCAGGGCCCCGGGCCGCCGGTCCTTCAGCCCGAAGCGCCCGTCGAAGAGCGAGGGGCCGAAGCCGATGGTGAGGGTGAGGCGGGAGGGCTTGAGGCCGAGGGCCTCGCCGGTGTCGTCCGGCGGCGCCTCCGGCAGGCCGCCGTAGGCGCCCTCGCCGACCTCGGCGCCGGCCGTCATCCGCTCGGCGGCCCGCGTCCAGTCCTTCAGGAGCTGGACCAGCTCCTCGCGGTCCTTCGTCTTCACGTCGAAGGAGGCGAAGTGCAGCCGGTCCTGCACGGCGGTGGCGATGCCGGCCTGGTGCGCCCCGTGGAAGGGCACGGCCGCGCCGCTGTCGGCGACGGGGACGGTGGAGTCCCCGTCGCGGCCGAGCACGGCGGCCGCGCCGCCGGCCGCGGCGGCGCCGAGCGCGAGCCCGGCACCGCCCCAGCCGATCACCGTGCGGCGGGAGGGCGCGGCGGCCCCGCCCGCCGGCTGCTCCTGTATGTCCTCGGGCATGTCCCTGTCCCCGTCCCTGCCGATCCGACGACTACTTGACGACCGCGGCGGCGAGCTTGGAGAGCGGCTCGGCCAGCGCGTTGACGCCGTCGGAGAGCTCCTTGCGCTCGGCCTTGCCGACCTTGTCGTAGGGGGTGAAGTCGTATCCGTTCTTGTCCGCGCGGTACTTGTCGAGCAGCGTGTTCAGCGCGGCGAACTGCTTGTCGAGTTCGGCGACGAGCTTGGCGTCGTTCTTCGAGGCGACCGGCTTGAGCAGCTCGAAGGACTTCTGCGCGCCCTCGACGTTGGCCTTGAAGTCGACGAGGTCGGTGTGGGAGTAGCGCTCCTCCTCGCCGGTGACCTTGCCGCTGGCGACCTCGTCGAGGAGTTCCTTGGCGCCGTTCGCCATCGAGGTCGGGGTGATCTCGGCCTTGCCGACGCGCTTCACCCAGTCGGCCAGGTCCTTGTCCAGGGTGTCGGCGAGGGTCTTCTCGGCGGCGCCGATCTTCTTGTCCTGCCAGAGCGCCTTCTCCAGGCGGTGCCAGCCGGTCCAGTCCTTGGCCGGGTCCTGGCCCTCCTCCAGGCCGTCCTCGCGGACGTCGACCTTGGGGTCGATGTCGCCGAAGGACTCGGCGACGGGCTCGGTGCGCTCCCAGCCGATGCGGGACGTGGCGTAGGCCTTCTTCGCGGCCTCGACGTCACCGGCGCGGACGGCGTCGGTGAAGGTCTTCACCTTGGGCAGGGTCTCGTCGGCCTGTGCCTGGACGTACTGGCGGTAGGCGGCGACGGCGGCGTCCATCTCGGGGGAGCGCTTGGCGGTCGAGCCGCCGGCGCCGGTGACCTTGACCGGCTGGCGCAGGCCCGCGCCGGTCATGCCGGGCTTGCAGACGACGGCGTAGTCGCCGGCCTTGATCTCGGCGGTGACGGTGGCCTTGGTGCCGGGGCCGATGTTCTCGCGCTCGGTGACGATCCGGTCGTCCGGGTAGAGGACGTAGACCTCGGTGACCTTGGAGCCGCGGTTCTCGACGGCCAGCTTCACGTGACCGGCCGGGAACTCCTTCTGGGAGACCTCGCAGGAGTCGTCCTTGGCGACGACGGTGATCGCGCCGTCGGCGGCCTTCGCGTCGCTTTTCTCGGTGCAGCCCGTGACGGCGGTCAGAGCGGCCGCGGTCGCGGCTGCGGTGACGACGGAGAGGCGGACGGCTCGCATGAGGGCTCCATGAACGCGGGGACGTGGGTGAGGCGGACCTAACTTAACCGAGGCTTACCTCAGCCATACCCACCCGTCCCGTGATTCAGCTCTCAGGTCCGGCGGGCCGGACACGGCGGGATCACAGGGTCCTCATGGGGTTCTCATGGTTTGGTCAAGCAGAGGTCAAGCGGGGGGGATTGTCCTGTTTTGGTTTACTCTCCGGTATCCGAACGGGCCCTGGAGCCGGTGCGCGTGGGCACGACGAGGGGGGCGCCCGTCCCCGGGTGCCGGAAGACCTCCACCGGCTGCCGGTAGACCCGGCCGAGCAGCTCCGCGTCCAGCACCTCCGCCGGCGGGCCGTCCGCCGCGATCCGCCCCTCGTGCAGCACCGCGATCCGGTCCGCATGGGCGGCCGCGAGCCCGAGGTCGTGGAGCACGACCACCCCACCCCGCCCCCGACCACGGCTCCGACGGCGACCGGCCCCGCGGGCGTCGTGAACGGCAGGCTCACCTGGGGCGTCAAGGAGAGCCGGCGCGCCTACGTCGCCGAGAGCTGCGGCGGCACCGTCACCCCCTTCGGCGGCGCGAAGAAGAACGGCTCCTCCTACGACTTCGGCTTCGTCAAGGCCGACCTCGACGCGGACGCCCGCAAGGCCGAGGCCGCGTTCTCCGGGAAGCTCGCCTTCGCCTGCGCCGCCCACGGCATCGACTGGACCGTCGGCGACCTCAAGGTGAAGGCGAAGGGCACCACCGGCACGCTCACCGCCGACGTCACCACCGCCCGCGGCACCCGTGACGACGTGGCCTTCGCCGACCTGGACCTGTCCCGGGCCGACTGGACCGCGACGAACGGCGTCGTCACCCTCGCCGGCATCCCGGCCCGGCTCACCGGGGACGGCGCCGCCCAGTTCGCCGGCCCCGACGGCGCGAGCTTCTACCGCGCCGGCACGGCCGTCGACGCGGTCACCCTCACCCTCTCCTCCGACGCGGACACCGCCCTCCCGTCGACCCCGGGCTCCCCCTCCGCCACCGGCGGCACGACGGGCGGCACCGGCGGCACCTCCACCGGCGGCGCCTTCGGCGGTGCCACGGTCGGCGGCGGCACGGTCGGCGGCGCCGGCACCGCGGGCGGGGCCGCCGCGCTCGCCGCCACCGGCTCGGGCGCCCCCACCGGCCTCCTGCTCGCCGCCTCCGGCCTGACCGCCGCCGCGGGCGCGGCCGTCGTGATCGCCGTGCGCCGCCGCGCCACGGACTCCTGATCCGCCACCCCCCCGAAAGGGCGGGGCCGCACCCGATCCACGGGTGCGGCCCTGCCGCCTTCCCCGCGCGGGTGGTTCAATTCCGGCATGAACACGACGGCCACTGACATCGACGTCCTCCGGGTCTTCTGTGCGGGCGACGGCCGGCACGGCAACGCGCTCGGAGTCGTACGGGACGCCCGTACGCACCCCGACGAGTCCACCCGGCAGGCGCTCGCCAAGGAACTCGGCTTCAGCGAGACGGTGTTCGTGGACGACCCCGAGCGCGGGATCGTCGACATCTACACCCCCGGCCTCCGGCTGCCCTTCGCCGGGCACCCCCTCGTCGGCGCCGCCTGGCTGCTCGACCTGGAGGTCGTCCACCCGCCGGCCGGCGAGGTGTGGGTCCGTGGGGACGGGGAGTTCACCTGGATCGAGGCGCGCGCCGAGTGGGCGCCGCCCCGGACCCTGCGCCAGTACGGCTCCGCCGCCGAGGTGGAGGCCCTCGACGTGCCCGAGCCGGGCGAGTGGATCTACGCCTGGGCCTGGGAGGAGGAGGCCGCCGGCCGGATCAGGGCGCGGGGCTTCCCGGGACGCGGCGACGGCATCGACGAGGACGAGGCGACCGGCGCCGCCGCGCTGCTGCTCACGGCCGAGCTGGGCCGGGCCCTCAACATCACCCAGGGCCGGGGGTCGCAGCTGCTGACCGCCCCCGGCCCCGACGGCATCGTGGAGCTGGGCGGACGGGTCCGCCTGGAGCGCACGCTCACCCTCTAACGACCGCCCCGGGGACGGGGCGGCACGGGACGGCGGACGGCACGACGACGAACGCGCCGGGCACGGGGGCACCGGCGCGTCCGGGGAGTGCGCGGATCAGGCGCTCAGCGGGAACTCGCCGCCGAGCTGGTGGAAGACCGCGCTGTTGAAGGCGAAGGCGCGCTTGCACTCGTCGACGATCCGCTGCCTCTCCAGGTCGTCGGCGTTCACCCCGTCGAGCAGCTCGCGGTAGGCCCGCTTGAACGCGGCCGGGTTGCCGATCTCCTCGAAGACGTAGAACCGCACGCCGGCGCCCTTGCGGTCGAAGCCCCAGGTGCGCTCCGCCTTGTCGCGGATGATCTGACCGCCCGACAGGTCGCCCAGGTAGCGCGTGTAGTGGTGGGCCACGTAGCCGGCGGGCCAGGCTCGGGCGCACTCGGCGACCCGCTCGGCGTACGCGACGGTGGCCGGGAGCGGGGAGACGCCGGCGCGCCAGTCCGCGCCCCGCAGGTGGGCGAGGTCCTGCTCCAGGGCGGCCGTGCGGAAGAGCTCGGGCTGTATGAAGGGGCCGGCGACCGGGTCCTCTCGGAGCGCCTCGGCCCCTTCCTCCAGGGCCTGGTAGACGAACCAGAGCTGCTCCGTGTACCGCGCGTACGCGTCGACGCCCAGCCGTCCGCCCAGCAGGTCGCCCATGAAGGACGACGTCTCCGCCTCCGTGTGCTGCTCGTGCGAAGCCGTACGGATCAACGTGGAGAAGGGCGTGTCCAAGGCGTGCCTCCGGGACCGATGGGACGGGAACCAGTGACGATCCTGCCAAGTTAGGCTTACCTAAGTCAACTGGTTCCCGACGTCCTGTCGGTAAAGAAGCTACCCCGTCGCGGGGTCAGGGCAACGTAAGGATTTCGGCCCCGTTCTCGGTCACCACGAGGGTGTGCTCGAACTGCGCGGTCCGCTTGCGGTCCTTGGTCACCACGGTCCAGCCGTCGTCCCACATGTCGTAGTCGTGGGTGCCGAGCGTGAGCATCGGCTCGATCGTGAAGGTCATGCCGGTCTTGATCTCGGTCGTATGGTGCGGGGAGTCGTAGTGCGGGACGATCAGCCCGGAGTGGAACGACGAGTTGATGCCGTGACCGGTGAAGTCGCGGACGACGCCGTAGCCGAAGCGCTTGGCGTAGGACTCGATCACCCGTCCGATGATGTTGATCTGACGTCCCGGCCGCACCGCCTTGACGGCCCGGTTCAGGGACTCGCGGGTCCGCTCGACGAGGAGCCGCGACTCCTCGTCGACGTCGCCGCAGAGGTAGGTGGCGTTGTTGTCGCCGTGGACGCCGCCGATGAACGCCGTGACGTCCAGGTTCACGATGTCGCCGTCCCGCAGCACCGTGGAGTCCGGGATGCCGTGGCAGATGACCTCGTTGATCGACGCGCAGAGCGACTTCGGGAACCCGCGGTAGCCGAGGGTCGAGGGATAGGCGCCGTGGTCGCACATGTACTCGTGCGCGACCCGGTCGAGCTCGTCGGTGGTGACGCCCGGGGCGATGTGCTTGGCGGCCTCCTCCATCGCCCGGGCGGCGATGCGGCCGGCGATCCGCATCCGTTCGATGGTGTCGGAATCCTGCACCTCGGGCCCGGTGTACGGAGTCGGTGCGGGCTTCCCGACGTACTCGGGACGGCGGATGGAGCCCGGAACGGAACGGTGGGGGGAGAGCTCCCCCGGTACGAGAAGCGACTGGCCAGACATGCCAGCGAGTCTAACGACCGGGTCTGGGGCAGCATGGTCTCGGAGGAAGGAGCCGACGACGATGGCCCTGTTCAAGAAGCGCACGGTGGGCAAACCGGGCGAGTGGTACTACTGCCTGGAGCACAAGAAGGTCGAAGAGGGCCCCGAGTGCCCCGCGAAGAACCGGTTCGGCCCGTACGCGAGCCGGGAGGAGGCCGCCCACGCCATGGAGTCCGCCCACGAGCGGAACCTGGAGTGGGAGACCGACCCGCGCTGGCACGACGGCCCGGGGAAGAAGGACGCCCCGGACGACTGACGGCCCCGCCCCCGCCGGGGGCGGGCCGGTCCCGCACGGCCGGAGCGCGCCGGGGCCGCTCAGGCGGCCCCGGCGGCCTCCCGCCGGGCCTCCTCCTGCTGGGCCTTGCGGCGCAGCGAGTCCTCGTCGGTGGCGGAGTCGTAGGACAGGAGCTTCGGCAGGGCCAGACAGAGCAGCCCGACCGAGGCGACACAGGCCACGCCGCCCGACCAGATCGCCGCGCGCGTGCCCGTCCAGCCGGCCATCAGACCCGCCCGGACCTGGCCCAGCTGGGGGCCGACGCTGTAGGACAGCACCTCGATCCCGGCCAGCCGGCCGCGCAGCTCCTCCGGGATCGTCTGGTTCCAGATCGTGGCCCGGCCGAGCCCGCTCAGCATGTCGCCCGCGCCCGCGAAGGCCAGGCAGAGCAGCACCAGCCAGACGTTGCCGAACCAGCCCGCCGCCGCGATCGCCAGCCCCCAGCCGGCCGCGCCCCCGACCACGAGCAGCCCGTGCCGGCGCACCTTCGAGGTCCAGCCGCTGGTCAGCCCCAGGACCAGCGAGCCGACCGAGCCCGCCGCGTACATCAGCCCCAGCGACCAGTCGGCGTCCAGCTCGTCCGCGAGGAACGGGAAGATCGTGTTGGGGAAGGCGAAGAACATCGCCGCCAGGTCGACCGCGTACGTGCCCAGCAGTACCGGCCTTGACCAGGCGTACCGCGCTCCCTCCGCGATGCCCCGCAGCGAGGGCTTCTCCGCGTCCCGCGCGGCCGGCGCGGGGGAGAGGCGGAGGCACATCAGCACCGAGACCGCGAAGCCGGCGATCGTCACCCCGTACGCGGGCGCGTGACCCGCCCACGCCACGACGAGACCCGCGATCGCCGGACCGGCGATCGAGCCCATCTGCCAGCGCAGCGAGTTCAGCGCGGCCGCCGCCGTCTGCTGCTCGTGCGGCACGATCCGGGCCAGCAGCGAGTCCAGCGCCGGACGCTGGAGCCCCGCGAGCGCCGAGACCCCGGCCGCCACCACGTACAGCGGCCACAGCATCGGCTCCGGCAGCAGCGCGTTGAGCAGCAGCAGGCCGGCCAGCAGCCCCAGCCCCGCCTCCGTCCCCAGGATCACCTTCCGCCGGTCCACCGCGTCCGCGAGCGCCCCGCCGTACAGGCCGAACACCACCAGCGGCACCAGCTCGACCGCGCCCATCGCGCCGACCGCGAGCGGTGAGCCCGTCAGCTCCTTGATCTGGAGCGGCAGGGCGATCATCGCCATCGCGCTGCTGAAGTAGGTGACGAGCCCCTGCACCCACAGGAGCCGGAAGTCGCGGGACGACCTCCACGGCGCCGTGTCGGGCAGCAGGGCGGAGAGCCGGGAAAGAAGGGGGGAGGACACGAGGGGACATGTTCCGTCGGCGCGGTGCCCGGGGCAACCCGATTACTGGGCGGTCGGGCGTCCCGGACCGACGGCGGGCGGACGGCGCCGCGTCACCGCGGCCCGTCCGGCCGCCGGAGCCGCGGCCCACCGGCGGGGCCGGTCCGCCAGGGCCCCCGCCCTCACCACCGGGCCGGCGGCGGGGCCGTCAGACGGTCCGCGAGCGCCGAGAGCCGGTCGCGCAGGCGACGGCTCCCGCGCGGGGACGGCAGGCTGTTCTCGCCGGCCGCCGCGCTCACCAGGTGCTGGACCGTGTCCAGGTCCACACCCGCCTCCTCCGTCACCGCCAGCGTCTCGTGGGCCAGCGCCCGCACCTCCGTGTCGCCGCCGTCGAGCGAGAGCACCGTCGCCCCCGCCCGCCGGGCGTCGTGCACCCGCTGGAGCAGCCCCGGCTCCGGCCGGCCGGGCGCCACCATCAGCAGCGTCGCCCCGCGCCCGGCCGCCTCCAGCCGCCCGAGGCCGACCGCGAGGTGCGCCGGATCGCCCGGGCGCACCCGGTGCCGCACCAGCGTCGGCGCCAGCTCGGGCAGCCCCGACCAGGCGGCCTCGTCGACGAGGTGCGCCGCCAGGTGCCAGGGCTCGTACTCCTCCGTGCCCACCAGGAGCAGCCCGCCCCGGTGCGGCACGACCGAGGAGCGCAGCGCACCCGCGAACCGGCGGGCCGCCGCCGGCCACTCGGTCCCGGCGAGCACTTCCCGCAGCAACGCGACCCGTACGGCATCCATGGGCCCGCATCCTGCCGCAGCGGGGCCCGCCGTGCGGCCGGTTGCCGACGTTCCACCCGTACGAGAGGTCCACGGCCCCGACCGGTCGGTAATGTCGGGGCCATGACTACGACTGACACCAAGCCCGCCCCCAAGGACCCGTGGGACCTCCCCGACGTCTCCGGTCTCGTCGTCGGCGTGCTCGGCGGCACCGGCGACCAGGGCCGCGGCCTCGCCTACCGGCTCGCCAAGGCCGGCCAGCAGGTCCTCATCGGCTCCCGGGCCGCCGACCGGGCCCGCGCCGTGGCCGCGGAGGTCGGCCACGGCGTCGAGGGCGCCGACAACGCCGAGGTCGCCCGCCGCAGCGACATCGTGATCGTCGCCGTGCCGTGGGACGGCCACGCCAAGACCCTGGAGTCCCTGCGCACGGAACTCGCCGGCAAGCTCGTCGTGGACTGCGTCAACCCGCTCGGCTTCGACAAGAAGGGCGCCTACGCCCTGAAGCCCGAGGAGGGCTCCGCCGCGGAGCAGGCCGCCGCGCTGCTCCCGGAGTCCCGGGTCACGGCCGCCTTCCACCACCTCTCCGCCGTCCTCCTGCAGGACGCCGCGCTGGAGGAGATCGACACGGACGTGATGGTCCTCGGCGAGGAGCGCGCCGACGTCGAGCTCGTCCAGGCCCTCGCCGGCCGCATCCCCGGCATGCGCGGGGTCTTCGCCGGCCGGCTGCGCAACGCCCACCAGGTCGAGTCGCTCGTCGCCAACCTGATCTCGGTCAACCGCCGCTACAAGGCCCACGCGGGGCTGCGGGTCACCGACGTCTGAGCCGCCCCCGGCCGGGTGACGGAGCCGGAGACCGGACGCATCCGGGCATGGGGGACACTGGACGGGCACCATCGGCCGTACCCGGACAGGAGTCGTCCCCCATGCCCCGCCTCGCGCTCTACGCCCTCGTCGTCTGCGCCCTGGCCGTCGCCGCGGCCGTCGTCTCCTTCGTCCAGGGCAACTTCCTGGGCGTGGTCTGGGTCCTCCTCGCGGGCCTCTCCTCGAACATGGCCTGGTACTACGTCCGCCGCGCCCGCACCGAGAAGGCCGCCGACGCCTAGGGGATCAGACCCCGCAGACGTCCGGGGTGCCCTCCCAGAAGCGGAACATCTGCGCACCGCAGTACCGGCTCAGCTCCGGCACGCCGAGCGCCCGCATCAGCCCGTCGACGGCGTCGAAGAAGGCGCCGTTGACCGCCGGCACGAACAGCAGCGCGATCACGACGAAGAAGCCGTAGGGCGCGTACGGCGCGATCTGCCGCTTCACCCCGTACGAGAGCCAGGGCTCCACCACGCCGTACCCGTCGAGCCCCGGCACCGGCAGCAGGTTCAGGATCGCCGCCGTCACCTGGAGGAACGCCAGGAACGCCAGCGCGTACCGGAAGGCCACCGGCACGCCGTCCAGGGCGCCCAGCCAGAAGGGCGCCGTGCAGACCAGCGCGAACAGGACGTTCGCCAGCGGACCCGCCGCCGAGATCAGGCTGTGCTTCCAGCGGCCCTTGATCCGGCCCTGCTCGATGAAGACCGCGCCGCCGGGCAGACCGATCCCGCCCATGATCACGAACAGCACCGGCAGGACGACGCTCAGCACCGCGTGCGTGTAGGCCAGCGGGTTCAGGGTCAGATAGCCCTTCGCGCCGACCGTGATGTCCCCGCCGTGCAGCGCCGTCCTGGCGTGCGCGTACTCGTGCAGACAGAGCGACACCACCCACGCCGACGTCACGAACAGGAAGACCGCCAGACCGGGCTGGGCGGCGAAGTCCGTCCACACCGCCCAGCCGGTGACGGCCATGACGGCGAGGATCGCCAGGAAGACGGGGCTGATCCGCCGTTCGTGGCTCCGGGTGGTGGCCGTGGTCATCGAGGGAACTCCCGGGGACGGAGGGCTGGTGCGGGGGAAACGTACCGGGGGGCGGGGCGAGTTCCGCCGCCGGGGACCGTCTCGCGGAGAATGGGACCCGTGCGTTACTCCGTGCTCGGCCCGACCCTCGCCCACGCGCCCGACGGCACCGACGTCACCGTCGGCGGCCCGCGGGTCCGCGCGCTGCTGACCGTGCTCGCCCTGCGGGCCGGCCGGACCGTGCCCGTGCCCGACCTCGTCGACGAGGTGTGGCACGGCGACGAGCCGCCCGCCGACGCCGTCGCCGCGCTCCAGGCCCTCGTCGGACGGCTGCGCAAGGCCGTCGGCCGGGACCGGGTGGTCTCCGCCGAGGGCGGCTACCGGCTCGACGCCCGCCCCGAGGACGTCGACGCCCGGCGCTTCGAGCGCCTCGCCGCCGAAGGGGTCGCCGCACTCGGCGCCGGGGACCCGGCCCGCGCCGCCGCCGTCCTCGACGACGCCCTCGCGCTCTGGCGGGGACCCGCCCTCGCCGACCTCCCCGACCGGGACGCCGAGGCCGTCCGCTGGGAGGCCCGCCGGCTCGACGCCCGCCGCGCCCGGCTCGACGCCGCCCTCGCCCTCGGCGGGGCGCCCGCCGTCCTCCCCGAGCTGACCTCGCTCTGCGCCGCCCACCCGCTGGACGAGACCCTCCAGGCCCTGCGGATCCGCGCCCTGCGGGACACCGGCCGGGCCGCCGAGGCGCTCGCCGCGTACGAGTCGGTGCGCCGCGCCCTCGCCAACCGGCTCGGCACCGACCCCTCGCCGGCCCTGCGCGCGCTCCACGCCGAACTGCTGGCCCCCGCGCCGGAGCCCGCCCGCGCCCCCGCCCCGCCCGCGCACGCCGCGCACCCGGAGGGCCCGCGCGCCCCCGCCGCGCCCGGCAACCTCCGCGCCCGGCTGACCAGCTTCGTCGGGCGGGACGACGAGATCGCCGCGCTCCGCGAGGACCTGCGGGGCGCCCGCCTCGTCACCCTGCTCGGCACCGGGGGCGCCGGAAAGACCCGGCTCTCGCAGGAGGCGGCCGAGCGGGGGGCCGGGGCCTGGCCGGACGGCGTCTGGGTGGCCGAACTCGCCGCCGTGCGCGACCCGGAGGCCGTGCCCGAGGCCGTGCTGGCCGCCGTCGGCGCCCGCGAGACCGTCCTGCGCGGCGCCGGCGCCGAGGAGCTGCGGACCGGCGACGACCCGCTCGCCCGGCTCGTCGAGCACTGCGCGGGCCGCCGGATGCTGCTGCTCCTGGACAACTGCGAGCACCTGGTGGCGGCCGCGGCCGCCCTGGCCGAGACCCTGCTCGCCCGCTGCCCCGGACTCCGGGTCCTCGCGACCAGCCGGGAGCCCCTCGGGGTGCCCGGCGAGGTGCTGCGCCCGCTCGGCCCGCTGCCCGCGCGGACCGCGCTGCGGCTCTTCGGGGAGCGCGGCGCGGCCGTCCGCCCCGGGTTCCGGACGGACGAGGACGCGGAGGCGGCGGCGGAGATCGTGCGGCGGCTGGACGGTCTGCCGCTGGCGATCGAGCTGGCCGCCGCCCGGCTGCGGATGCTGACCCTGCGCCAGATCGCCGACCGGCTCGACGACCGGTTCCGGCTGCTGACCTCCGGGGCCCGGACCGTGCTGCCGCGCCAGCAGACCCTGCGGGCGGTCGTCGACTGGTCCTGGGACCTGCTCGACGACCCCGAACGGGCCGTCCTGCGCCGGCTGGCGGTCTTCACCGGCGGCGGCGACCTGGAGGCGGCCGAGGCGGTCTGCGCCGACACCGGGGCCGACGTCCTCGACGTGCTCGGCTCGCTGGTCGACAAGTCGCTCGTCGTGTCGGAGCCGGACGACGCGGGGATGCGCTACCGGCTCCTGGAGACGGTCGCGGAGTACGCCGCGGAGCGGCTCGACGAGGCGGGCGAGCGCGGGGCGGCCGAACGCGGCCACCTCACGCACTACCGGGAGCTGGCCCGCCGGCTCGACCCCGAGCTGCGGGGCGCCGGCCAGGTCGCCGCCATCGCCCGCTTCGGTGCCGAGTACGGCAACCTCCGCACGGCGCTGCGCAGGGCCGTCGCCGCCCGCGACGAGGACGAGGCGCTCGTCCTCGTCCACTCGCTGCTCTGGTACTGGCAGATGCGCGACCTGCGCGTCGACGCGCTCCAGTGGGCGCGGGCCGCGGCCGCCCTCGGCCCCGACCCGTTCGCGCCGCCCGCCGCCCCCGTCACCCCCCTGCACGAGCCGTGCACCGCGCTGCCGCCGCCGCTCTCCGAGGAGCAGCGCTGGGAGGCGCGGCGCGGGGTGCGGCTGATCGAACTCCTCAACATGGACCACGAGACGGGCCGGTGGACCAGCGCCGCCGGCGTCCGGCGGCTGCGGGAGATGACCGCCGTCTACGCGCCGGGGCTGCCCCAGACCTGCCGGCTCCCCGGCTCCTTCGCCGTCTTCGCGGTGCTCCTCATCGGCGAGGCGGGCCGGCTGCGCGAACTCCTCGACACGACCGTCGACTCCTGCCGCCGGCACGGCTACGACTGGGAGCTGGCCAACGCCCTCCAGATGCGCGCCGACATGTTCGCCAACCGGTCCGACTGGGCCGGCGAGGCGGGCGCCGACGCCGACGAGAGCCTGGAGATCTTCGTCCGGCTCGGCGACGCGTGGGGCGCGGCGGAGGCCCTCTCCTCCCGCGCCGAGGCCCGGGAGCGGCGGCTGGAGTTCGAGGGCGCCGCCGAGGACTTCGAGGCCGCCATCGGCTACGCGGAGCGGATCGGCGCCCAGTCGCAGATGGCGCTGCTGCGGGCCCGGTACGCGGACATCCTCGTGGAGACCGGAAGGCTCGACGAGGGGGTGGCGATCCTGCGCGGGATCCTGGCGGACGGCGGGCACACCTGGAGCCACGAACCCCTGCTCGGGGCACGGCTGTTCCTCGCGCTGGCGCTCGGCCGCAGCGGCCGGACGGCCGAGGCGAGGGAGCACCTCCAGCACCTGCGGAGCGAGTTCGACTCCGAGACGCTCTCCATCTTCGAGGGCTTCACGCTCGGCAGCCTCGGCTGGCTGGACAACCTGGACGGGGACTACGCGTCCGCGCTGGAGCACTCCGCAGAGGCGTACGAGCGGTCCCTGGGCGCGCTGTCGATGATGGTGGCCCCGCAGATGACGGCGGTCCACCTCGCCACCGCCGCGTGGGCGCTGGGCGGGCTGGGCGGTGCGTCGGCCCGGACCGGGGCGGTGCTGCTCGGCGCCCGGGAGGGGCTGGTGCAGCCGGGGCACCTGGCGCCGCCGCTGGAGCGGCAGAACCTGGAGCGGGCCACGGAGGCCGTCAGGGCCGCGCTCGGCGCGGACGCGTTCGCGGCGGCGTACGACGAAGGCGGCGGCCTCTCCTCGGAGGAGGCCGCCGCCCTGCTCGGTCGCGCCGCCGACGCGATCAGAGAGCGCGCCGAGTCCTGAGCCCCCGCTCCGGTCAGGTCTTCTTGCGGAACTTGGAGACCGCCAGCGGCGCCGTGACGACCGTGATCGCCAGGGCCCAGCCGAGGGTCATCCACACGGAGTGGGCGATCGGACCGCCGTTGATGAGGCCGCGGGCCGCGTCGGCGAGGTTCGACAGGGGGTTGTAGTCGGTGAACGCCTCCAGCCAGCCGGGCATCGAGGTCGGCGGGGCGAAGATCGAGGAGCCGAACTGGAGCGGCATCAGGACGAGCATGGCCATGCCCTGGACGGCCTGGGCCGTCTTCATGGTCAGACCGAGCAGGATGAAGATCCACATCAGCGAGGCGCCGAAGACCACCGCGAGGCCGATGGCCGCGAGGAGCTCGACGAACGAGGTCTTGATCTCCAGGCCGAGCAGGAAGCCCGTGCCGAGCAGGATCGCGGTGGCGATCATCATGCGGCCGACCTCGACCACGATCTTGGCGATGAGGACCGAGGAGCGGGCGATCGGCATCGTCCGGAACCGGTCCATCACCCCCTTCTTGAAGTCGTCGTTGATGCCGACGCCGACACCCATGGCGATGTTCATGCCCATCATCGCCATCAGGCCGGGGGTCACGTAGTTGACGTACGCGTCGTTGTTGCCCTTGCCGGCGATCGCGCCGCCGAAGACGTACACGAACAGCAGGATGAAGATGATCGGCATCAGGACCGCGTCGAACATCGACTCCGGGTCCTGCTTGATCTGGAGGGCGTTGCGGCGGGCCAGCGCGCCGATGTGGCGGATGTTGGCCCGCAGGCCGATGCGGCCCTCGCCGCCGGCCGGACGCGCCGGGGACCGGTCGGGACCCGGGGCGGCGTCGGCGGGGGACGTGGAGAGCTCGGTGGTGGTCGTGGTGGCGCTCATGCGGCGACCTCCTCGGGAAGCGCGTCGGACGTGGTCGACTTCTGGCCGGTGATCGCGAGGAACACCTCGTCCAGGCTGGGCAGGTGGGTGCCGATGTGGGCGATGCCGAAGCCGCGCGCGCCGAGCAGGCCCACGACGGCGGTCAGCTGCTGGTCGGTGAGGATCGGCACGTAGAGCGCGTCCTCGTCGGGCACGACGGTCGAGCCGGCGACACCGTCCAGCCCGGTCTCGCGCAGCGCCGACGCCATGGCCGGCAGTTCCGCCGGGTCCGCGGCACGGATCTTCAGGGTGCGGCCGCCGACCTTGGCCTTCAGCTCGTCGACCTTGCCGTTGGCGATGACGTGGCCGCGGTCGATGACGGTCAGCTCGTTCGCGAGCTGCTCCGCCTCCTCCATGTACTGGGTGGTGAGGAGGACGGTGACGCCCTCGGAGACCATCCGCTGGACCTCGTCCCAGACCTCGTTGCGGGTACGGGGGTCGAGACCGGTCGTCGGCTCGTCCAGGTAGAGGACGGCGGGCTTCCCGATCATCGAGGCGGCGAGGTCGAGCCGCCGGCGCATGCCGCCGGAGTAGGTCATCGCGGCCCGCTTGGCGGCCTCGGTGAGCGAGAAGCGCTCCAGGAGCTCGTCGGCGCGGCTCCGGGCGTCCTTGCGGGACAGGTCGAGCAGGCGCCCGATCATGTAGAGGTTCTCGAAGCCGGACAGCTTCTCGTCGACCGAGGCGTACTGCCCGGTGAGGCCGATCGTGCGGCGGAGCTGCCGGGGCTGCTTCACCACGTCGAAGCCGGCGACGACGGCGGTCCCGGCGTCGGGGGCGAGGAGGGTGGACAGACAGCGGACGAGGGTGGTCTTCCCGGCGCCGTTGGGGCCGAGCACCCCGAGGACCGTGCCCTCCCGTACGTCCAGGTCGACCCCGTCGAGGGCCTTCGTCTCGCCGAAGTGCTTCACGAGGCCCCGGACCTCGACGGCGTTGGTGTGTGATCGCGTCATGGTCGCTACTAGACCAGGGGCCACCGACAATTCCCCTACAGGCGGCCTACAGCCCGCCGATGGGGGATGTCGGCGGGCTGTAGGTGGTGCCGCAGTGGCTTGTGCCGGTTCGTCCGGCCCTGGGGCTTTCCGGGCCGGACGACCGGGGCGGACCTAGTGGAACGTGTGTTCCTCGGCGGGGAACGCCCCGCCGGAGACGTCCTCGGCGAAGGCGCGGGCGGCGTCGCCGAGCGTCTCGCGGAGGTTCGCGTACTGCTTGGTGAAGCGCGGGACCTTGCCGCCGGTGAGGCCGGCCATGTCGGTCCAGACGAGCACCTGGGCGTCGGTGCCGGCGCCCGCGCCGATCCCGACGGTCGGGATGTGCAGCGAGCGGGTGACCTCGGCGGCCAGCTCGGCCGGCACGAGCTCCAGGACGACGGCGAACGCGCCCGCGTCCTGCGCCGCCTTGGCGTCGCGGAGCAGCTTGTGCGCGGCCTCGTCGGAGCGGCCCTGGACCCGGTAGCCCATGGTGTTCACGGACTGCGGGGTGAGGCCCAGGTGGGACATGACGGGGATGCCGGCCTGGACGAGCAGCTCGGTCTGCGCCAGCGAGCGTTCGCCGCCCTCCAGCTTCACCGCGTGGACGCCCGCGTCCTTGACCAGCCGGGTGGCGTTGCGCAGGGCCTGGACGGGACCTTCCTGGTACGAGCCGAAGGGGAGGTCGCCGACGACGAGGGCGCGCCGGGTGCCCCGGACGACGGCGGCGGACAGGATCGTCATCTCGTCCATCGTGACGGGCACGGTGGTGTCGTAGCCGAGGTGACAGTTGCCCATCGAGTCGCCGACGAGGATCACGGGGATGCCGGCCTCGTCGAAGACGGAGGCGGTCATCGCGTCGTAGGCGGTGAGCATGGGCCACTTCTCGCCGCGGACCTTGGCGGCGGCGATGTCGTGGACGGTGATGCGGCGAGTGCCCTTGCCCCCGTACAGCGCCTTGCTGCTGTCGGCGGACGTCTTCGGGGCAGCCTGAAGCGTCATGGTGAACGGCTCCTTGTTGTGTCATCTCGAGGCGCCCTCACGGCGTCCCCGGACCACATCCATGGTGGCACTTCGCCGGGCGGGCGGGGAAGTGGGCCGGAGTGGCGCTGTTCACACCCCGGCAACGTAAAGCCTCGGTCAGGTTTTCGATACGAGACGGTCTCGTATCGAAAATCGCCCTTACGGTGGTCCGTATGTCACCGCAGTCCGTCGTCCCCGCCCCGCCCCGCGTGTCCGAAGCCGTCCACCGGCGCCGCTGGGCCGTTCTCGGCGTCCTCATGCTCAGCCTGCTGATCGTCGTCCTGGACAACTCGATCCTGAACGTGGCGGTCAGGACGATCGCCGCCCCCGCGCCCACCGGCATCGGCGCCACCCAGAGCGAGCTGGAGTGGTCGATCAACTCCTACACGCTCGTCTTCGCCGGACTCCTCTTCACCTCCGGACTGCTCGGCGACCGGCTCGGCCGCAAGAAGGTGCTCCTCTTCGGCATCACCGTCTTCGGCATCGGCTCCGCCCTCGCCGCCTTCTCCGCCACCCCGGGCGAGCTCATCGCCTACCGGGCCGTGATGGGCCTCGGCGCCGCGTTCGTCATGCCCGCCACCCTCGCCGTCCTCATGAACGTCTTCGAGCGCGACGAGCAGCCCAAGGCCATCGGCATCTGGGCCGGCAGCGTCGGCCTCGCCATCGCGATAGGCCCCATCACCGGCGGCGTCCTCCTCGAACACTTCTGGTGGGGATCGATCTTCCTCGTCAACGTGCCCGTGGTGATCCTCGCCCTCGCCCTGATGACCTGGCTCGTGCCCGACTCCCGCGACCCCCGCCCCGGCCGCGTCGACGTCCCCGGCGTGCTGCTCTCCGTCGTCGGCCTCGTCCTCCTCGTCTACGGGATCATCCGCGGCGGCGAGCTGGCCGACTTCACCGACGTCACCGTCCTCGCCCCCGTCCTCGGCGGCCTCGCGGTCCTCGTCGGCTTCGTGCTCCACGAGCGGCGCAGCGACCACCCGGCCATCGACATGACCTACTTCAAGAAGCCCGCCTTCGCCGCCGCCGTCGCCGCGATCGCGCTCGTCTTCTTCGCGCTCATGGGCGTGACCTTCTTCTCCGCCTTCTACCTCCAGAGCGTCCGCGGCTACAGCGCCCTGCAGTCCGGACTGCTCATCCTGCCGCTCGCCGTCGCGCAGATGGTGTTCTCGCCCCGGGCCCGGCTCGTCGTCGACCGCTTCGGCGCCAAGGCCGTCTGCACCGCGGGCATGCTCCTCGTCGCCCTCGGCCTCTCCGCCTTCGCCCTCTTCGACGCCTCGACGCCCGTGTGGGTCCTGGAGGTCGTGTTCTTCCTCCAGGGCGCCGGCATGGCCCACATCATGCCGCCGGTCACCGTCGCGATCATGCAGACCCTGCCCCGCGAGAAGGCCGGCTCCGGCTCGGCGATCAACAACACCTTCCGCCAGGTCGGCGGCGCCCTCGGCGTGGCCGTCCTCGGCTCGGTGCTCTCCTCCACCTACCGCGGCGAGATCGAGGGCCACCTCGGCGCCGTCCCGGCCGCCCTGCGCGACACGGCCGGCGAGTCCGTCGAGGCCACCCTGGCCGTCGCCGAGAAGCTCGGTCCGGCGGGCCGTGACCTCGTCGCCCCCGCCTACGACGCCTTCCTCGGCGCCATGCACGTCACCGCCGTCGCCTCCGCCGCCATCGCGCTGGCCGGCGCGGCCGTCGTCGCCGCGTTCCTCCCGGGCCGCGCCCCGCAGACCCCGGACGACGGCCCGGACGGCGACGCCGCCCGGGCCGCGGTCCCCGCGACCGGCGGCGAGGCGGGAGAATCGGCCCGACGATAGCCAGGTGGCAGCACCCGGACGAGAGGCGGAGCACGTGTCGCTGCAGGACGGCGGAACCCCGGACCCCCACGACGCCGGGCACCCGCGCCCCGGCGCCGGCGGGGGAGCCGGCACGGGCCCCGACGCCGGGGCGCCGGGCGCGGCGGGCACCCCCGCCGCGCCCTCGCCGCCCGGAGCAGCCGCCGCGCCCGGGGCCGCCGCCGAACCCGGGGCCGCCGCCGAGCCCGCCCGCCGGGGGCGGCCGCGGAGCGAGGCCGTCGAGCAGGCGATCTTCGACGCGGCCGCCGGCCTCCTCGCCGAGGGGGTGCCGCTCGCGGACCTGTCGGTCGAGCGGATCGCCCGCACCGCCGGCGTCGGCAAGGCCACGATCTACCGCCGCTGGGCCGGCAAGGAGGAGCTCCTGATCGACCTGGTGCGCTCGGTGGAGCCCCCGGACCCGGTGCTCCCCGGCACTTCGGTCAGGGACGACCTCGTCGCGCTCCTGGAGTCGCTGCGCCGGCGCGGCCTCGCCAAGCGCAGCTCCGCGGTGCTCCACCACGTCTTCGCGCAGATGCAGGGCTACCCCAAGCTCTGGGACGCCTACCACCACACCGTCATCGAACCGCGCCGCCGCATCGGCCTGGACGCCGTGCGCCGCGGCATGGAGCGGGGGGAGATCCGCGCCGACCTCGACGTCGAGTTCGTCAACGACCTCCTCACCGGCCCCCTGCTGCTGCGGACCGTCATCCGCCCCGGCGCCACCCTGGAGCCCGGCCTCGCCGAACGGGTCGTCGACGCGGTCATGGAGGGCCTGCGCCCCCGCGGCTGACCCGGACCGGCGCACAGCGGCACCGACCCGTACGAATGTGCGCGTTCTGTCACAGGGTCGGCGCCCGCGCCACCTGCAGGAACCCGCCACGCGCCTCCGTCGTCCCTGGGGGAGTACGACGGACCCGGAATCGCCTAGTGTCGACTCCGGGTCACGCAAGACGGCACGGCAGCAGTGAGGACAGTGCGATGGCGCGGGTGGACATGACGGAGACCGAACACGGCGGCGCGGGGAACGACCGCTCCGGGTCGCGTTTCGGGACCGCCCTCGGCCGGCTCCGCCGCGATCCGGGGATCTGGCGCCGCGGCATCGTGCTCGCCCTCACGGCGGTGGCGCTCACGCTCCTCATGGTGTTCCACGCCGAGATCCCCAACAAGATCGGCAACCTCGGCAGCCTCACCGAGACCTTCCTGCCCTGGCTCGGCCTCTTCCTGCCGCTGCTGCTCGTCCTCGCCCTGGTGCGCCGCTCCGCCACCGCCCTGATCGCCCTGCTGCTGCCGACCGTGGTGTGGCTCAACCTCTTCGGCGGCCTCGTCGCCGACAAGTCGGTCGCCGGCGGAGACCTGACCGTCGCCACCCACAACGTGAACGCCGACAACCCCGACCCCGAGGGCACCGCCCGCGCGCTGGCCGCCTCGGGCGCCGACGTGCTCGCCCTGGAGGAGCTCAAGGGCGACATGGTCGCCACCTACGAGCGGGGTCTCGCGGAGAGCTATCCCCACCACTCCGTGCAGGGCACCGTCGGCCTGTGGAGCAAGCTGCCGCTGCGCGCCGCGCAGCCCGTCGACATCCGGCTGGGCTGGACCCGCGCCATGCGCGCCACCGTCGTGACCCCCCAGGGCGAGGTGGCCGTGTACGTCGCCCACCTGCCGTCGGTCCGGGTCAAGCTCAACGCCGGCTTCACCGCCAACCAGCGCGACACCAGCGCCAACGCGCTCGGCGAGGCCATCTCCCACGACCCCCACCAGCGGGTCGTCCTCCTCGGCGACCTCAACGGCACCATGAACGACCGCGCGCTCAACGCCGTCACCTCCCAGCTGCGCTCCACCCAGGGCGCCGCCGGCGACGGCTTCGGCTTCAGCTGGCCGGCCTCCTTCCCGATGGCCCGGATCGACCAGATCATGGTGAAGGGCGTCGAGCCCGTCTCCTCCTGGGCCCTGCCGGCGACGGACAGCGACCACCTGCCGATCGCCGCCCGCGTACGGCTCTGACGTCCGGCCGCGGGCGTCCGGCCGCGGGGTGCCCTGCCGCGGGGCGTCCGGCCCCGGGGCGCCCGGCCGAAACCTGCCCTTCATCCCCCGGCGACCGGCGGGAAGAAAACACCTGAGAGCCTTTGTTCCGTCGAAGAACTATCTTCAGGAAAGGCTCTCCCCATGCCCCTGGCGCTGCTCGCGCTCGCCGTCTCCGCCTTCGGCATCGGCACCACCGAATTCGTGATGATGGGCCTCCTGCCCCAGGTCGCCGACGACCTGGGCACCTCCGTCCCCACCGCCGGGTACCTCGTCTCGGCGTACGCGATCGGGGTCGTCGTCGGCGCCCCGCTGCTCACCGCCCTCGGCTCCCGCGTCCCGCGCAAGCGGATGCTGCTGCTCCTCATGGCCCTCTTCACGGTCGGCAACCTCGCCTCCGCGCTCGCCCCCGGCTTCGGCTGGCTCGTCGCGGGCCGGGTCCTCGCCGGCCTCCCGCACGGCGCCTTCTTCGGCCTCGGCGCGGTCGTCGCCGCCCGGCTCGTGCGCGAGGACCGGCAGGCCCGCGCGGTCGCCACCATGTTCCTCGGCCTCACCGTCGCCAACATCCTCGGCGTACCGGCCGCCACGCTCCTCGGCCAGCACCTCGGCTGGCGGGCCACCTTCCTGGTGGTCTCCGCGATCGGCCTGCTCGCCATGGCCGCCCTCGCCCGCCTCGTCCCGGTCGTGTCCGTCGACGAACGCCAGGGCCTCGGCCGCGAGCTGCGCGCCCTCGGCCGCCCCCAGGTGCTGTTGGGGCTCCTCACGGCCGTCTTCGGCTTCGCCGGCGTCTTCGCCGTCTACTCGTACCTGGCCTCGATGACCACCGAGGTGATGGGCTTCGGGGACTCCACCGTCACCATCGTGCTCGCCCTCTTCGGCCTCGGCATGACCGGCGGGGCGCTCGCCGCGGGCCCGCTGACCGACCGGGCGCTGCGCCCCACCCTGTACGGCTCCCTCGCCGCCCTCGTCCTGGCCCTGGTCGCCTTCCGCTTCACCGTCCACGTGCCCTGGCTGGCCCTGGTCACGGTCGTCGTCCTCGGCGCGGTCGGCTTCATGACGACCACCCCGCTCCAGATGCTGGTGATGCACAAGGCGAAGGACGCCCCCACGCTTGCCTCCGCCTCCAACCACTCCGCCTTCAACCTCGCCAACGCGGGCGGCGCATGGGCGGGCGGGGCGGCGGTCGCGGCAGGCTGGGGCTGGACCTCCCCGGCCCTGGTCGGCGCCGGGCTCACCGTGGTCGGCCTGGTGATCGCCGTGGCCGCGGGACTGCTCGACCGCGCCGGCGGCCCGGCGGAGGGGGCCTCCCGCGTCGTGGCCGGAGGCTCCCGCACGGGCGTCGCGCCGGAGGTCAGCCGGTCGTCGACTCCCGCCAGCGGTTCGTGACCGGCAGCCGCCGGTCCTTGCCGAAGCCCTTCGCCGAGATCTTGGTGCCCGGCGGGTACTGGCGCCGCTTGTACTCCGCCGTGTCCACCATCCGCAGCGTCCGCGTCACCAGCTCGTCGTCGAAGCCGGCCGCCACGATCGCCTCCCGGCCCCGGTCCTGGTCCACGTACAGCGCGAGGATCGCGTCCAGCACCTCGTAGTCCGGCAGCGAGTCCGTGTCCACCTGCCCCGGGCGCAGCTCGGCGCTGGGCGGCTTGCTGATCGAGTTCTCCGGGATCGGCGGGACCTGGCCGCGGTCCTCGGCGGCCCGGTTGCGCCAGCGCGCGAGCCGGAAGACGTCCGACTTGTAGACGTCCTTGATGGGCCCGAACGCGCCCACGGAGTCGCCGTACAGCGTGGAGTACCCCACCGCCAGCTCCGACTTGTTGCCGGGCGCCAGGACGAGGTGGCCCTCCTGGTTGGAGAGCGCCATCAGGGTCGTGCCGCGCAGCCGCGACTGGAGGTTCTCCTCGGCGAGCCCGGTGAGCCCCAGGGCGCCCATGAAGGCGTCGAACATCGGCTCGATGGAGACGGTGCGGAAGTGGAGGCCGGTGCGGCGGGCCAGCTCCTCCGCGTCGCCGCGCGAGTGGTCGGAGGAGTACTTCGACGGCATCGACACCCCGTACACCTGGTCCGCGCCCAGCGCGTCGCAGGCGAGGGAGGCCACGAGCGCGGAGTCGATGCCGCCGGACAGGCCGACCAGGACCGAGCGGAAACCGTTCTTCGCGAGATAGGCCCGCAGCCCGATCACCAGCGCCGAGTACACCTCCTCGTCGTCGTCGAGCCGGTGGGCGGTGCCGCCCGTCAGCTCCGGCTCGTACGCCGGCAGCGGCTCCTCGGAGAGGACCACCCGGTCGATCCGCAGCCCGTCGTCGACCACGCCCCCGGGCGCGTCGGCGTCGGCCGCCGGCAGCTCCAGGTCGAGGATCACGCTGCCCTCGACGAACTGCGGCGCCCGTGCGATCACCTCGCCGGCCGCGTCCACGACGATCGAGTCGCCGTCGAAGACCAGCTCGTCCTGGCCGCCGGTGGTCGCCAGGTAGGCGGTGACGCAGCCCGCCTCCCGGGCCCGCGAGCGGACCAGTTCGAGCCGGGTGTCGTCCTTGTTCCGCTCGTACGGCGAGGCGTTCACCGACAGGAGCAGCCCGGCCCGCGCCGCCCGCGCCGCGGGGACCCGGCCGCCGTCCTGCCAGAGGTCCTCGCAGATCGCCAGGGCCACGTCGACGCCGTGCACCCGCACGACCGGCAGCGTGTCGCCCGGCACGAAGTAGCGGTACTCGTCGAAGACGCCGTAGTTGGGGAGGTGGTGCTTGGCGAAGCGCAGCGCCACCTCGCCGCCGTACAGGACGGCGGCCGCGTTCTCCGGCGACCCGGCCGGCCGGCCGAGCCTCGGCGCGGCCCGCTCGGAGCGGTCGAGGTAGCCGACGACGACCGGCAGTTCCCCGAAGCCCTCGTCCGCCAGGCGCCGGGCGAGCCCCCGCAGGGCCTCCCGGGACGCCTCGACGAAGGAGGAACGCAGGGCGAGGTCCTCGACGGGGTATCCGGTCAGCGCCATCTCGGGGAACGCGACGAGATGCGCGCCCTGCCCGGCGGCGTGCCGGGTCCAGTGCACGATCGCCTCGGCGTTCCCGGCGATGTCTCCGACGGTCGAGTCGATCTGATTCAGGGCGAGGCGTAGTTGAGGCACCCGCCCAGTGTAATCGTCAGACCGACGCTATGTCCTGGGATCCCGGCCGGGAGTGCCGCGGTCCCGGTCCCTCGTCCCGGGACCGGTGTCCTGGGCGGCGCCCCTACTTCACGCGCCCGGTCCAGATCACCGGCTCGTACTCCAGGAGCTTGGGCGCCAGTTCCAGCTGGAACTCCTCGTCCGCGTCCGCCGGCAGCGAGAAGGCGTAGCCCGCCTTGGCCTGCTTGCCCGGGAGGATCGTGCCCCGGAACATCTCCGTGCCCCGGCTGCCGTCGAAGACCGTGCTCGCCTGGGCGCCCTCCGCGTCGCGCGCGTCCGGCAGGGCGGTCGTGACGTCCAGGGGGCGGTCGCTGCCGTTGACGATCGTGATCGTCACCCGCAGCGCCGTGTCGCCCTTCTCGTGCCCGGCGGCGTACGCGTCCGGCCGGTAGGGCGCGGGCACCGACACGGTGACCTTCACCCCGTCCGCGTACGTGTGCGTCCGGCCGAACGCCAGCGGCGCCGGGGGAGTCGGCGAGGGCGACGGCGTCGTCGGCTCGGGCGTGGGCTCCGCGTACTCCGGCGAGGCGGAGACGAAGGGGTCGTAGGAGTCCGCGTGGTCGTCGGCCGTCCACACCAGGAAGAACAGGGCCGTCGTCCACGCCACCGAGACGACGATCGCCACCGTGCCCAGCACGATCCCGGCGACCGCCTGTCCCCGGTCGGTCGCCTCGCCCCGCGAACCGCGTCCGTACCCGACGATGCCGAGGACCAGCGCCAGGACGCCCATGATCCCCCCGAGCCAGAAGAGGAACGGGATCACCCCGAACACCAGCCCCACGACACCGATGACGAGGGCGCCCACCCCGAGCCCGCTGCGGACGGCTGGCGCGGCGTACGGGGGTGCCGCGGACGTCCCCGCGCCCGGCCAGGCCGCCGCGCCCGACGACGTCCCCGCCTCCGGCCACGTCCCCGCCTCCGGCCACGTCTCCGCCTCCGGCGGCGTGCCCGGCCCGGGGGACGCGTCCGGCCCGGGGAGCGAGCCCGGCCCGGGGAGCGCGTCCGGCCCGGGGAGCGCGTCCGGCCCGGGCGCCGGTGCCCCGGCGGCCCCGGGGCCCCCGGACGGCTTCGTGGAGGGCGGAGCCCAGGGGGCCGTGGCGGGCTGGTCTGCGGGCGTGGTCATGCGAGGTCCTCCGAGCTGATCCGAAGGACCGACGTTAGCCGAACGCGAGGCTCTGGCCAGCAATTTTTCGATCGGCGCAGGGGCGACCGCCGCCCCTCCGCGACTCCCTCCGCCACCACCCCGTGCGCCCACCCCGCGCCCCGCTGCCGTCGCCGCCGGGCCGCTCGCCCTCGCGGAGCACCTTCCCCCGCCGCCCGGACTGCCGGTCACCGTCCTCGCCGCACCCGACGGCTCCGCCCGCCGGGAGAGCCGCCGGCGCGCCCTCGCCCGACGGCTCGGCGCCCGCTACGAGGCGGTCGAGCCCTCCGGCCACCTGGCATGCGGGACCGCCCGGACGCCGTCGCCCGGGCGGTCCTCGGCTCCGGTCAGGAAGCGGCGTAGACGCTCGCGCAGAAGGACTTGATCTGCTCGTCCGACAGGTGCTGGGCCAGATCGGCCTCGCTGATCATGCCGACGAGCCGCTTGCCCTCGATGACGGGCAGCCGCCGGATCTGGTGGCTCTGCATCTCCTCCAGGACCGCGCCCACGTCCGCGCCCGCCTCGACCCAGCGCGGCGTGCCCTTGGCCATCTCGCCACAGGTGATCTTGGAGGGGTCATGGCCCATGGCCACACAGCCGACGACGATGTCGCGGTCCGTGATGATGCCGCAGAGCCGTTCGTTCTCGTCGGCGATGGGCAGCGCGCCCACGTTCATGTCGCGCATCAGCTGCGCGGCGCGGTCCAGCGTCTCGTGTGCCGGGATCCACCGGGCCCCGGAGTGCATGATGTCCTTCGCCGTGGTCATGGGGTACGTACCTTTCGTCGAACGTCGTCGTACGAAGTCCCCGAGCCCACCCATTGTCGGCGGACGCCACGGCCCCCGCGACCGCAGCGGGTCGCGGGGGCCGTGGCACCGCCCGGGGTCAGGCCCCGCGCTTCCTCAGCATGTCCGCCATCAGCGCCATCTCCGACTTCTGGGCGTCGACCATGCCCTGTGCGAGACCGCGCTCGACCCCCACGGTGCACTTCTCCACACAGCCCTCGGCCATGTGGACGCCGCCCCGGTGGTGCTCGGTCATGAGCTTCAGGTACAGGACCTCGGCCTCCCGGCCGCTCGCCGCGCGCAGCCGGTCCAGATCGGCGTTGGTCGCCATCCCGGGCATCAGCGCCCCGTCCAGCGGACCCGCGTCACCGGAACCGCCCATGCCCATCCAGGTCATCGGCTCCACGCCGGACTGGACCTTCGGCAGCCCCCACATGTCCAGCCAGCCGAGCATCATGCCCCGCTGGTTGGCCTGGGTGTTGGCGATGTCGTACGCCAGCCTGCGGACCTCCTCGTCCTTCGTCCGGTCCCGGACGATGAACGACATCTCGACGGCCTGCTGGTGGTGGACGGACATGTCCCGCGCGAAGCCGGCGTCCGCCGAGGCGGCGTCCGGCGTGCGGGGCGCCTCCTCGCGGTCGGCGGAGGCGACGGTCACGGCGCCCCCGGCGAACAGCAGCGCCAGGGCGACGGCGCTGACCGCCGCCCCCTGCGTGCGGTTGAGCCTCACTGGCCCATCCCCGCGCCGCCCTGGCCCTCCGCACCGATGCCGCCCGTGCAGGCCGCGCCCGGCTCCGGGGTCTGCGGACCCTGCACGTACTTCGTGAAGAACGCGTCGACCCGCGGGTCGTCGGCGCCGTCCACGGTCACCTGCTTGCCCCAGGCGGACAGCATGATCGCGCCGGCCTGGTCGTCCACGGGGCTCATCAGCGTGTACTTCGTCTTGCCGACCTTGTCGGCGAGCTTCTTCACGTCGGCCTCGGGCGCCGACTTGTTGTAGGTCACCCAGACGGCGCCGTGCTCCAGCGAGTGCACGGCGTTCACGTCGGCGACCTTCTCCTTGTAGACCACGCCGTCGCAGTTCATCCAGACCGGGTTGTGGTCACCGCCGACCGGCGGCTTCATGTCGTACTTCACGGCCGTCTCGACGTGGTTGCGGCCCAGCTTCTTCACGTCCCAGGACTTCTCGGCCGCGATGGGCGCCTTGGCGGCGGCGTCCTTGGCGTCCTGTTCGTCGGACTTCTTCATCAGCACGAAGGTGCCGAAGCCGACCAGGCCGAGGACGACGACGCCGGAGACGCCGATGGTGATGAAGCGGTTGCGGCGCTCACGGGCCTGCTCGGCGCGGCGCATCTCCTCTATTCGGGCGCGGCGGTCGGCGTTGGAGGAGCGGGTGGCGGCCATGGTGGTGTCGTCCTTCTTCAGGGGTGGGGTGGAGTTCGGGGGGTGCACGTGACGTGCGGGGGCGGTGCGCCCGCCGCCGTCACGTCCGGAGAACTTGAAGGACGTGCAGGTCCGGAGCGCGCGGCTGGGCACCGGAACGGAGCGCGGGGCCCTCTCCCGCGAACGCCGTGAGGCGCGGCAGCCCGCCCTCCGCCTGCACCGGCGGGTCGAGCGGGGGCGCGCTGAGCACCGCGGGGGAGAGGGAGGGGAAGAGGGAGCAGCCACCGCGGTCGTAGGGGCAGACGTACTCGCCCACCGCCACCGCCGTCGCCCGGGGGGTCCCGTCGCCCTCGTGGTGGGCGTCCTGCCGCTCCGGGCCCGTCCCCAGACAGAGGAAGAGCGCGGCGAGGAGCGTCGCCACGGCACTCGCCAGTGCCATGGGACGCGCGTCGTGGGACAGGCGTACGAGCCGTGAGGCCCCCATGGGCGCAGATCGTAGTGGGCGCGGGGTCCCCGTGGGCCGAACGGGGTACCACCGAGCGGCGGTCGGCGGGCACCGGACGGGGGAACGGGCACCCGCTTTCGGCCTCTCCCCGTTACCTGTGTCACACCCGAGCGGGCAGTATGGGTGTGCAACGTGCGCGAAACCATGTGGTGGGATGCTCAGGTGCCCCCCGATGTACCCGAGGCGGTGGGAGCAGGCGGCCTGACCAGCGAGGATGGGTGTGGAAATGGACAAGCAGCAGGAATTCGTGCTCCGTACGCTCGAGGAGCGCGACATCCGCTTCGTACGCCTGTGGTTCACCGACGTGCTCGGCTTCCTCAAGTCGGTGGCCGTGGCCCCCGCGGAGCTTGAGCAGGCCTTCGACGAGGGCATCGGCTTCGACGGCTCGGCGATCGAGGGCTTCGCCCGCGTATACGAATCGGACATGATCGCCAAGCCGGATCCGGGCACCTTCCAGATCCTGCCGTGGCGCGCCGAGGCCCCGGGCACGGCCCGCATGTTCTGCGACATCCTCATGCCCGACGGCTCGCCGTCCTTCGCCGACCCGCGCTACGTCCTCAAGCGCGCCCTGGCCAAGACCTCCGACCTCGGCTTCACCTTCTACACCCACCCCGAGATCGAGTTCTTCCTCCTGAAGGACAAGCCCCTCGACGGCAGCCGGCCCACCCCGGCCGACAACTCCGGCTACTTCGACCACACCCCGCAGAACGTCGGCATGGACTTCCGCCGACAGGCCATCACCATGCTGGAGTCGATGGGCATCTCGGTGGAGTTCTCCCACCACGAGGGCGCGCCCGGCCAGCAGGAGATCGACCTGCGCTACGCGGACGCCCTCTCCACCGCCGACAACATCATGACCTTCCGCCTCGTCATGAAGCAGGTGGCCCTGGAGCAGGGCGTGCAGGCCACGTTCATGCCCAAGCCGTTCTCCGACTACCCCGGCTCGGGCATGCACACCCACCTCTCCCTCTTCGAGGGCGACCGCAACGCCTTCTACGAGTCGGGCGCCGAGTACCAGCTCTCCAAGGTCGGCCGTTCCTTCATCGCCGGCCTCCTGCGCCACGCCGGCGAGATCTCCGCCGTCACCAACCAGTGGGTCAACTCCTACAAGCGCATCTGGGGCGGCTCCTCCCGCACCGCCGGCTCCGGCGGCGAGGCCCCCTCCTACATCTGCTGGGGCCACAACAACCGCTCCGCCCTCATCCGCGTCCCCATGTACAAGCCCGGCAAGACCGGTTCCTCCCGCGTCGAGGTCCGCTCCATCGACTCCGGCGCCAACCCCTACCTCACCTACGCCGTCCTCCTGGCCGCCGGCCTCAAGGGCATCGAGGAGGGCTACGAGCTCCCCGCCGGCGCCGACGACGACGTCTGGGCCCTCTCCGACTCCGAGCGCCGCGCCATGGGCATCGAGCCCCTGCCCCAGAACCTCGGCGAGGCCATCTCCCTCATGGAGAAGAGCGAACTCGTCGCCGAGACCCTCGGCGAGCACGTCTTCGACTTCTTCCTCCGCAACAAGAAGCAGGAGTGGGAGGAGTACCGCTCCGAGGTCACCGCCTTCGAGCTGCGGAAGAACCTGCCGGTGCTGTAAGCGCAGTGCAGAGCCGGCAAAGTCCGGCACTGACGCTCAGGGCCGACGGTGGCTAACCGTCGGCCCTGAGCCGTCTCACCCGCCCGGGGCCGTCTCCCCTTCGGCCGCGCACGGCCCGGCGCCGGTGCCCGTCGGCGGGTTCGGGGGCGGCGGGAAATGCGTTGCCCGCCGGGTGGGGGGCGTTCAGACTGCGGGCGTGAAGATCGGGTCTGTCGCCACGGGGCGGCTTCTGTTGTGTCCGTTGGGCGTCGAGGGGGCGGAGCGGGTCGTCGCCGGGGAGGCGGGGGACGAGGACCGCTGGGCCGAGGGGTACCCGGGGGACGGGGACGTGCGGTCGGCCACGGGGTTCCTGCGGGGGGTGGCCGAGCGCGGTGATCCGGGGGTGTTCCGGCCGTACGAGATACGGGTCGACGGGGTGACCGTCGGGGGCATCGGGTTCCATGGGCCGCCGGACGACACCGGGGTGGTGACCGTCGGGTACGGGCTCCTGCCCGGGGCCCGGGGGAAGGGGTACGCCTCGGAGGCGCTGCGCGCGCTGCTCGAAGTGGCCCGGGTGGCCGGCGTCGCCGGGGTGAAGGGGGACGCCGACCTGGACAACGTGGCCTCGCACCGGGTGATGGAGGCCGCCGGGATGCCGTGCGTCGCGGTGAGCGGGACGCTGCGCCACTTCTACCGGGGGTTCTAGAAGCCCTCAGCGCTCGGACAGCTCCGACGGGGCCTCCTGGACGACCCAGCCGTTGCCGTCGGGGTCCTCGAAGGTCATGAACGAGTTCCAGGTGCCGCCCTTGCCTTCCTCCCAGCCCGTGGCGCCGACGTGCAGGACGGCGGAGACGGCGACGCCGCGGCCCACGAGCTCGGTGCGGGCGGCCTCGATGTCGGTGACGCAGAGCTGGAGGCCGTGGAGGGTGCCGGGTGCCATGTCCTTGGTGCCGGGCATGGGCGGCATGCCGCCGAGCAGCGCGACGGAGCAGCGGGAGCCCGGCGGCGTGGCCTGGATGATGCGCACGCCGGGAGCCACCTCGTCGTCCAGGTCGATGGTGAAGCCGCACTTCTCGCCGTAGAACTCCTTGGCGCGGTCCATGTCGGTGACGGGCACGGGGACGACTTCCAGGGTCCAGTTCATGGGGGAAACCCTCCCGCACGGGACGGCCCCGCGCACCCGGAACGGGTCAGCGGACGGCGGGCGTCCAGTGGAGGCGGCCGTCGAGGCCGATGGCGGCGACCCCGTCGGTGCCGGTGGCGGGCGCCCCGGCGAAGAGGAACTTCTCCAGCGTCCACACGGGAGGGGCGCCCGCGGCGCGCCCGTGGGGGGCGGTCGCCAGGAAGCCGGCGCGGGAGCGGACCGCGAGCATGCCGTCGCCGCCGCTGACGGGGCCGAAGCCCGCGACGCCGGAGCCGGGCAGCTCGGTGACCGGGGAGACCGGGCCGGCGCCGGAGAAGTCGGCGCTGCGCAGGTCGCCGGAGGCCGGCTTGCGGAACCAGAGGCGTACGCCGTCGCCGTCCGGCGCGGGGCTCGCGCTGAGGGCCAGGGTGGTCGGGGGGAGACCGGTCCGCACGGGACCTGCGAGGGGGCCGCCGGGTCGCTGCTGCGCCCAGGTCAGCACGGTGTCGGGGGTGCTGGCGAAGACGTACCCGCGGCCGGTGGCGTCGGTCGCCGCCACCGGGTCGCCGTAGACCTCGGTGCCGCCGACCGTCCGCCACGGGCCCCAGCTGCCGTCGGCGCGCTGCTCGCGGGCGGTGAGGCGGTGGTCGCTGTCGCGCAGGAGCAGGGTCGCCCGGCCGTCGGGGCCGACGGTCACGGCGGGCGCGCTGATGTCGGAGGTGCCGTCGGCGTCGTCGCGTTCGGGGGTGCCGAGCGAGCGCCAGGGGCCGAAGGCGCCGCCGGGCACGTGCTGCGCGGTGGTGACGACCTCGCGCTGGTAGGCGGAGGCGCTGCCGCCCAGCGTCGTGCGGGTGGCGAAGACCGCCGTGCGGCCGTCGGGGAGGGCGACGGAGGTGACGCCGCCGTCCAGGCCGTCGCCGGGCAGCAGCTCCGGTCCGCGCCAGGCGCCGACGCCGGCGGGCTTGCGCCAGGAGGCGAGGCGTCCGTCGAGGACGGCGAAGGCGCGGAGCCCGCCGTCGGGGTCGCGCTGCACCCAGGAGGTCGAGGTGGACCGGGCGTAGCGGACGGTCTGGGTCCAGCCCCGGCCGCCGGGCCGCGCGGCCACCTTCAGGTCGCCGCATCCGGCGGTGGTCCCGCAGTCGTTGACCCCGTCCAGCCAGGCGTAGGTCTCCAGGGTCCGCAGTTTCGCGCCGGCCGTCTCGGGGTCGAGGGTGTGGGGCAGGGTGCTGGTGGGATAGCCCAGGTAGTTCTGGACGCCGACGTGGGGGTGCCCGGGGGTGTCCGCGTACCGGGCGAGCGCGGCCTGGACGAACCGCGCCCCGTACAGGTGGTCCTGGTGGTCGCGGAGCTTGCCGCCGGTGCCGGGCCAGGTGCCGGGGGTGGGGTCCTGCATGCGGACGAAGGTCGGCCGGAAGCGTTCGAGCAGTCCGGCGACGGTGGCGACGACCTGGTCCCTGGTGTACGTGAAGTCGGCCGTGACGGGGGTGCCGGCGGCCCGCTGGGAGGCGAGCGCGTCGATCCGGCCGTGCCAGAGGCCGTTGAGGCTCTCGGGGCGGTCGTCGCTGATGGAGCCGGCCTCGCGGAGCTGGAGCCAGACGAGCTTGACCTGGGGGTGGGCGCGCAGGGTGTCCAGCTCGGCGGTGGCGCCGCCGGCCGTGGGTATCGCGGTCCGGTCCCAGACGGCGGTCCGGCTGCCGGTGGCCATCTCGGCATAGGCGGCGCGTATGCCGTTCTGCCGGGCCTCGGCGTAGCCGGCCTTGTCGGGGGCGGCGCCGGCGGCGTCGCGGGGGCGGGCGTTGACGCCGTCGGACTCGCCCGCGGTGAGGTAGACGGAGGCCAGGGGGCTGCCGGAGCGCAGGGACTGGGAGATGTCCGGGTTCATGAAGAACAGGTCGTCGTCGGGGTGGGCGACGAACTGCACCACGGAGGTGGCGGCGTGCGGGGTCCGCGCCGGTGCGGCGGGAGCCTTGGCCTCGTGGGCCGGCGGCGGCGCCGGGGGTCCCTCCGGCTTCGCCGCCGTCACCGAGAGGAGAGCGGCGAAGGTGCCGCCGACGAGCGCGGTGGCGACGGCCGCAGAAACGATTCTGCGACGGGAGGGGCGGCGGAGGCGGACAGGCATGTGCGGCGGCGCTTTCACTGACGGGCGGGGCGGGGGACCCGCCTTCCTCGGCGGGGCACCCCGCGTCGAGGGCGGGAGGCTCCCGCGGGCAACAAGACGGACCTTCTAGATTTACGGTTCATTCGCCCCGAAAGAGATCTCTGTGCGGGATCTCACGCGCGGGACGCCGTGGCGTGCGCCACGTCCGCCCCCGGCCGGCCGGACTCCGACGCGAGCCGACCGTCGGTCGGGGGCGCCCGGGAGCCCCGCGCCGGATAGGCTCGTTCCCTGGGGCTGACCTGCTCGGAGGGAGCGGCGGAATGACGGTGCCGGGACGCAGGAGCAGCACGTTCTCACGTCTGCTGCGGCACGGGTTCACCGACCCCTCGGGAGCCGAGGCGCTCCTCGACGCGCCGGAGCTCTCCGCGCTGCGCGACGACTCCGTCCTCCTCGACTCCCTCGGCGCCACCGCCGACCCCGACCTCGCCCTGCGCGGCCTGGTCCGGCTGGCCGAGGCGCAGCCCGAGACCGAGCGGCAGACCTTCACGGCCACGCTGCTCTCGGCCAAGCCGTTCCGCGACCGCCTCCTCGGCGTCCTCGGCGCCTCCGAAGCCCTCGCCGACCACCTGGCCCGCCACCCCCGCGACTGGGAGTCCCTCGTCACCTACGAGGCGGTCGACCTGCACCCGGGTGTCGCCGAGTTCGAGCAGGGCCTCTCCGACGCCGACGACGCGGTGGCGCTGCGGGTCTCCTACCGCCGCTGCCTGCTGGCCATAGCGGCCCGCGACGTGTGCGGCACCACCGACGTCGCCCAGGCCGCCGCCGAGCTCGCCGACCTGGCGACGGCGACGCTGCGGGCCGCGCTCGCCATCGCCCGGGCCGCCGCTCCCGCGGACGCCGCCCAGTGCCGGCTCGCCGTGATCGCGATGGGCAAGTGCGGCGGCCACGAGCTCAACTACGTCTCCGACGTCGACGTGATCTTCGTCGGTGAGCCCGTCGAGGGCGCCGACGAGGGCAAGGCGATCCAGGCCGCGACCCGGCTCGCCTCCCACCTGATGCGGATCTGCTCGGAGACCACCGTCGAAGGCACCATCTGGCCGGTCGACGCCAACCTCCGTCCCGAGGGCCGCAACGGCCCCCTCGTCCGCACGCTCTCCTCCCACCTCGCCTACTACCAGCGCTGGGCGAAGACCTGGGAGTTCCAGGCGCTCCTGAAGGCCCGGGCGGTCGCCGGCGACCCGGAGCTCGGCGCCCAGTACATCGAGGCCGTCTCGCCGCTCGTCTGGCAGGCGGCCGAGCGCGACAACTTCGTCCCCGACGTCCAGAAGATGCGCCGCCGGGTCGTCGACAACATCCCCGTCGCCCACGTCGAGCGCGAGCTGAAGCTCGGCCCCGGCGGTCTGCGGGACGTCGAGTTCGCCGTCCAGCTCCTCCAGCTGGTGCACGGCCGCAGCGACGCCACCCTGCACAGCGGCACCACCCTCGACGCGCTGGCCGCGCTCGCCGCCGGCGGCTACGTCGGCCGGGCCGACGCGGCCCAGCTCGACGAGGCCTACCGCTTCCTGCGCGCCATGGAGCACCGCATCCAGCTCCACCGGCTGCGCCGCACCCACCTCGTGCCCGAGGACGAGTCCGACCTGCGCCGCCTCGGCCGCTCCCTCGGCCTGCGCACCGACCCGGTCGCCGAGCTGAACAAGGAGTGGAAGCGGCACGCCTCCGTCGTCCGCCGGCTGCACGAGAAGCTCTTCTACCGGCCGCTGCTCGACGCGTTCGCCCAGCTCGCCCCCGGCGAGATCCGGCTCAGCCCGAAGGCCGCCGGCCAGCGCCTCGAAGCGCTCGGCTACCAGGACCCCGCCGCCGCCCTGCGCCACCTGGAGGCGCTGGCCTCCGGGGTCAGCCGCAAGGCCGCCATCCAGCGGACGCTCCTGCCCGTGCTGCTCGGCTGGTTCGCCGACTCGGCCGACCCGGACGCCGGACTGCTCGGCTTCCGCAGGGTCTCGGACGCCCTCGGCAAGACGCCCTGGTATCTCCGGCTGCTCCGGGACGAGGGCGCCGCCGCGGAGAACCTCGCCCGGGTGCTCTCCGCCGGGCGCCTCGCCCCCGACCTGCTGCTGCGCGCCCCCGAGGCGGTCGCGCTCCTCGGCGACCCGGAGGGGCTGAAGCCGCGCGGCCGGGACCACCTGGAGCAGGAGGTGCTGGCCGCGGTGGGCCGTGCGGACGACGCCGAGCAGGCCGTCGCGGCGGCCCGCGGGGTGCGCCGCAGGGAGCTCTTCCGCACCGCCGCGGCCGACCTCATCGGCTCGTACGGCACCGAGGACAGCCCCCGCGAACCCGACCCGGGGGCCCTGGTCGACCGGGTCGGGGAAGCCGTCACCGACCTCAACGCCGCGACCATCGCCGGCGCCCTGCGGGCCGCCGTCCGCGCCGAGTGGGGCGACACCCTGCCCACCCGGTTCGCGGTCATCGGCATGGGCCGCTTCGGCGGTCACGAGCTGGGGTACGGCTCCGACGCCGACGTCCTGTTCGTCCACGAGCCGCGCGAGGGCGTCGACGAGCAGGAGGCCGCCCGGGCCGCGAACCGCGTGGTCGCCGAGATGCGCCGGCTGCTCCAGCTCCCCACCACCGACCCGCCGTTGCTCATCGACGCGGACCTCAGGCCGGAGGGCAAGAGCGGCCCCCTGGTCCGCACCCTGAAGTCGTACGCGGCCTACTACCGCCGCTGGTCCCTGGTCTGGGAGAGCCAGGCCCTGCTGCGCGCCGCCCCCATGGCCGGCGACATGGACCTCGCCGACCGCTTCGTCGCACTCGTCGACCCGCTGCGCTATCCCGCGGAGGGCCTCGGCGAGGACGCCGTCCGCGAGATCCGCCGGCTCAAGGCCCGGATGGAGTCCGAGCGGCTGCCGCGCGGCGCGGACCCCACGCTCCACGCCAAGCTGGGCCGCGGCGGCCTCAGCGACGTCGAGTGGACGGTCCAGCTGCTCCAGATGCGGCACGGCTGGGCGGAGCCCGGACTGCGCACGACCCGCACCCGCGAGGCCCTCGCCGCCGCGCACGCGGCCGGTCTGATCCCGACCGAGGAGGCGCAGACCCTGGACGAGGCGTGGGTGCTCGCCACCCGCGTCCGCAACGCGGTGATGCTGGTGCGCGGCCGCCCCGGCGACACGTTCCCCTCCGACCCGCGCGAACTCGCGGCGGTCGGACGGTACCTGGGGTACGTCCCCGGTCACGTCGGCGAGATGGTCGACGACTACCGCCGCATCACCCGCCGCGCCAGGGCCGTCGTCGAGGAGCTCTTCTACGGCGCCTAGGCCGTGGGTGAGGCCCCCCGGGACCGGGCCCCCTGCCCCCGGGGACCGGCCCGCCCCGCCCCCCGGGACCGGTCGTCCCGGCGGCCGCGCTAGGCGTCGTCGAGCAGGGTGCGGACGTGCGCGAGGTAGCCGGTGAGCGCCAGCTCGAAGGCCTGGTCGGCGCGGCCCTCGGGGACCGCGCCGAGGGCGCGGGCGAGGTGGGGCGTGGCCGTCTCGTCGGGGAGCTCCCACATCGCCTCGGGGGCGGCCAGGTCGAGCGCCGAGCCGAGGACGAGGTTCTCCAGGGCGATGATGACGGGCATGACGTCCGGCAGCGCGAACCCGGTGTCGAGCAGGCGGCGGACGGCCTTCTCGTACTGGAGGAGGACCTTCGGGGCCCGGACCGGCGAGGTGGTGAGCAGCGGGATCGCGCGCGGGTGGGCGGCGAAGGCGGCCCGGTAGGAGCGGGCCCAGGCGGTGAGGGCGGCGTCCCACGGCTCCGCGTCGAGGGTGGTGTCGGCGATGGCGGCGGAGACCCGCTCGCGCAGCAGCTCCACGATCCCGTCCCGGCCGTCCACGTGGTGGTAGACGGAGGCGGTCTGCACCCCGAGGCGCCGGGCGATCTGCGGGACGCTGAACTCGCCCTGCTCGTCGACGATGTCGAGCGCCGTGGTGGCGATGCGCTCCCGGTCGAGGAGGGGTCTGCGCGGCCGGCCCATGAAGCGTCACTCCCTGTCCAGGTCTTCCCGAATCGATGAACGCGAGGCTACATTGCGCAAACCGAAAGCCTTTAGGTTTCCTGTCGCGGAAAGGCTTCCCCCGTCATGTCCACATCCACCCCCGACCAGCCCCCGGGGCTGAGAAGCGGCACCCTCACCACCGCCGACATCTCCTTCTTCGTCGTCTCCGCCGCCGCACCGCTCACCGTCATGGCCGGCGTCGCGCCCGTCGCGATCCTGCTCGGCGGCATCGGCGCCCCCGTCGGCTACCTCCTCGCCGGCCTCACCCTCACCGTCTTCGCCGTCGGCTTCACCACCATGAGCCGCCACGTCCGCAGCGCCGGCGCCTTCTACGCGTACATCACCCGCGGTCTCGGCACCCCGATCGGCATCGCCGCCGCCCTCGTCGCCATGCTCGGCTACAACGGCATGGAGATCGGCGTCTACGGGCTCCTCGGCTCCGCCACCTCGGACACCGCCGCCTCCCTCGGCCACGACGTCCCCTGGCTGCCCGTCTCCCTCGCCGGCCTGCTGCTCGTCTGGTACGGCGGCTACCGCTCCATCGACTTCGGCGCCAAGGTCCTCGGCGTCCTCCTGGTCGCCGAGACCGGCATCCTCGTCCTCCTCGCCGGCGGCGTCCTCCTCGACGGGGGCGCCCACGGCCTCTCCCTCGCCGGCCTCGCCCCCGGGCACGTCCTCACCGGCGGCACCGCCGCGGTCCTCGCCTGCGCCTTCGCCGCCTTCACCGGCTTCGAGTCCACGGTCATCTACCGGCGCGAGGCCAGGAACCCCGAGCGCACCATCCCCCGCGCCACCTACATCGCCGTCGCCTTCCTCGGCCTCTTCTACGCCTTCGTCGTCTGGACCGTGATCCAGGCGTTCGGCGAGGACAAGGTCGTCCAGGCGGCCGCCGACGACCCCGGCGGGCTCTTCTTCGCCGCCATCACCACCTACGTCGGAGCCTGGGCCGCCGACCTGATGCACCTGCTCATCATCACCAGCGTCCTCGCCTCGCTCCTCGCCTTCCACAACGCCATCAACCGCTACACCCTCTCCCTCGCCGAGGAGGGCGTGCTGCCCCCGGCACTGGGCCGGATCCACCCCCGCCACCGCTCCCCGTACGTGGCCGGAGCCCTCCAGACCGTCCTCGGGGCGGTCGTCGTCCTCGCCTTCGCCCTGGCCGGCGCCGACCCGTACCAGCAGCTCCTGCTCTGGGTGAACACCCCCGGCATGATCGGCCTGATGGTCCTCCAGCTGCTCGCCGCGCTCGCCGTGCCCTGCTTCTTCCGGCGGATCGACCACCGGGAGGGCGTGCTGCGCACCGTCGTCGCCCCCGTCGTCGCCTTCGTCCTGCTCGCCGGGGCGATCGGCCTGGTCACCGCCAACGTCGAGCTGTTCACCGGGGCCTCGACGACGGTCAACACCGTGCTCGTCTCCCTCGTCCCCGCCGTCTTCCTCCTGGGCCTCGTCCTCGCGTTCCGGCTCCGCCGCACCCGCCCCGGGACCTACGCCCGCTTCGCCGCCGAACCCGCCACCGAAGGAGCCGACCCCTCGTGTCCGCACCCGACCTCGTCCTCGTCAACGCCCGCGTCCGCGACCCCGGGGCCACCGGCCACACCGCCGTCGCCGTCCATGGCGGAGTGATCACGGCCCTCGGCGCCGACGCCGAGGCCCGCGCCTGGGCCGGACCCGGCACCGAGACCGTCGACCTGGCCGGCGCCACCCTCACCCCCGGCCTCACCGACGCCCACAGCCACCCCGTGTGGGGCCTGGAGATGTTCACCGGCACCGACCTGTCCGGCGTCACCGACCTCGAAGGGCTCCGTGCGGCCCTGCGCACCGCCGGACGCCACGACGGCTGGGTCCTCGGCTTCGGCCTCGACCACAACGCCTTCGGCGGCCGCCCCGTCCACCACGCGCTGATCGACGACGTCCTCGACGGTGCCCCCGCGCACCTGCGGCTCTACGACGGCCACTCCGTCCTCGTCAGCGCGAACGCCCTCAAGGCCGCCGGCATCGAGGGGCCCCGCGCCTTCGCCCAGCACTCCGAGATCGTCTGCGGTCCCGACGGACGCCCCACCGGGCACCTCGTCGAGCACGCGGCCATGGACCTGATGACCCCGGTGCTGCCCGCCCGCCCGTACGCCGAGCGCCGGGCCCGCCTCCTCGACCTGCTCGCCGGGATGGCCGCCACCGGCCTCACCTCCGCCCACGTCATGGACCTCGGCGGGCACGACGTCCCGGGCCTGCTGAGCGCCCTGGAGGAGGACGGCGACCTGCCGCTGCGCCTGCGCCTGGCCCCCTGGTGCATGCCCGGCGCGACCGCGGAGGAGCTGGACGCCCTGGTGCGGCTCCAGGAACGGGCCGGCCGCATGTGGCGGGTCGGCGGCGTGAAGTTCTTCATGGACGGCACCGTCGAGGGCGGCACCGCCTGGCTGGAGCACGCCGACTGCCACGGGCAGGGCACCGCCGCCTTCTGGCCGGACCCCGAGGCGTACTCCGCCGCCGTGGGCCGGCTCCACCGCGCGGGCGTCGGCACCGCCACCCACGCGATCGGCGACGCCGCCGTCCGTCACGTCCTCGACACCGTCGAGGGACTGGGCGCGGGCGGCCCCCGCCACCGGATCGAGCACATCGAGACCGTCCCCGACGACCAGCTCGGCCGCTTCGCCGCGCTCGGCGTCGTCGCCTCGATGCAGCCCCCGCACACCGCGTACACGCGGGCCGACCACACCGACGAGTGGTCCCGCCGGCTCGGCGAGGAGCGGGCCGCCCGCGCCTGGCGCTGCCGGGACCTGCGGGACGCCGGCGCCCACCTCGCGCTCGGCTCCGACTGGCCCATCGCCCACCACGACGCCCGGCAGGTCCTCGCCACGGCCCGCGCCCCGCGCGGCGCCGCGTCGGCCCGTCACGGACTGACGGGTCTGATGGCACTGGAGGGCATGACCACGCACGCGGCGTTCGCCGCGGGGGAGGAGGCGCTCGCCGGCCGGATCGCCCCCGGCTTCCGGGCCGACCTCACCGCCTTCGCGGTGGACCCGGTCGAGGCCCCGGCGGACGAGGCCGCTCAGGCCCCGATCCGGCTCACCGTCTCCGGCGGCCGCGTCACGTACCGGAGCTGACCTGCCGCCCGGAGTCGCTCGCGCGGTCCGTCCCCGCCGGGGACGGACCGCCCCGCAGGACGGGGCCGGTCGGCTCCACGAGCCGCGGCAGGCGGTGCGGCCGGGAGCCGTACCAGCAGTAGGAGACGCCGAAGCCGAAGGCCAGGCAGATCATGCCGCCGACCGCGTCCAGCCAGAAGTGGTTGGCGGTGGACACGATCACGACGAGGGTGGCCGCCGGGTAGAGCAGGCCGAGGATCTTCGCCCAGGGCGCCTTGGCCAGCAGGAAGATCGTCACTCCGCACCAGAGCGACCAGCCGATGTGCATCGACGGCATCGCCGCGTACTGGTTGGAGACGTGCTTCAGGTTGCCCGAGGCCATCGAGCCCCAGGTGTGGTGGACGAGCACCGTGTCGATGAAGTCCTGGCCGTTCATGAGCCGCGGCGGCGCGAGCGGATACAGGTAGTAACCGACCAGGGCCACACCGGTGGTGGCGAACAGGACGGTCCGGAACGCCGAGTAGCGGCCCGGGTGCCACCGGTACAGCCACACCAGCACACCGATGGTCACGATGAAGTGCAGCGTCGCGTAGTAGTAGTTCATCGAGACGATGAGCCAGGTCACCGAGTTCACCGCGTGGTTCACGGCGTGCTCGAAGGCGAGCCCGAGGGACTCCTCGGTGCGCCAGATCCAGTCGGCGTTCTCGAGCGCCTGGGCCTTCTGCTCCGGCACCGCGTTGCGGATGAGGGAGTAGGTCCAGTAGCTCACCGCGATCAGCAGGATCTCGAACCAGATCGTGGGGCGCCGGGGCGTGCGCCCGCGCAGGCGCGACAGCCTGCCGTCGGCCACCATGGGTGACGACGGGGTCGTCCGGTCGTCCAAACTCTTCACGGTCGTTTCACCCATAGGGAGAGAGTCTGCCAGATCCCCACCCCCCGACCGATCATCCCTCGGTCGGGTTCGGGGCGCACCCCCTCCGTCTCAGGAAGGAGTGCGCGCGGGCGCCGGGGCGGACGCGGTGGAGCCGCGAACCACCAGCTCAGGCATGAAGACGAACTCGGAGTGCGGGGCCGGGGTGCCCCCGACCTCCTCCAGCAGCGCCCGGACCGCGGCCTGGCCCATCGCCTGCACCGGCTGGCGGATGGTGGTCAGCGGCGGGTCGGTGAAGGCTATGAGCGGGGAGTCGTCGAAGCCGACGACGGAGACGTCCCTCGGCACGTCGAGCCCCTGCTGCCGCGCGGCCCGGATCGCGCCGAGCGCCATCATGTCGCTCGCGCAGACGACCGCCGTGCAGCCGCGGGAGATCAGCGCCCCGGCGGCGGCCTGGCCGCCCTCCAGGGTGTAGAGGGAGTGCTGGATCAGCTCCTCGGACTCGTCGGGGCCGAGGCCGAACCGCTCCTCCATGCCCTTCTGGAAGCCCTCTATCTTGCGCAGCACCGGCACGAACCGCTTCGGTCCGACGGCCAGCCCGATCCGGGTGTGGCCGAGGGCCGCCAGGTGCGTCACCGCGAGCCGCATCGCCGCCCGGTCGTCGGGCGACACGAACGGCGCCTGGACCTTGGGCGAGAAGCCGTTGAGGAGGACGTAGGGGACGCCCTTGCCGCGCAGCTGGTCGTAGCGCGTCATGTCGGCGGTGGTGTCGGCGTGCAGCCCGGAGACGAAGATGATGCCGGCGACGCCGCGCTCCACCAGCATGTCGGTGAGCTCGTCCTCGGTGGACCCGCCGGGGGTCTGGGTGGCGAGGACCGGCGTGTACCCCTGCCGGGTCAGGGCCTGCCCGATCACCTGCGCGAGCGCGGGGAAGATCGGGTTGTCCAGTTCGGGGGTGATCAGGCCGACGAGGCCGGCGCTGCGCTGGCGGAGGCGCACGGGGCGCTCGTAGCCGAGCACGTCGAGCGCGGCGAGGACGGACTCACGGGTGGCCGCCGCCACACCGGGCTTGCCGTTGAGCACGCGGCTGACTGTGGCTTCACTGACCCCCGCCTGGGCTGCGATGTCGGAGAGCCGCGCGGTCATGGGAAAGGACTGTACCGGTCACAGCGCGTATTTCCCACCGGTTCCCCGCACCCGTACCCGACCGCAAGGTTCGAGCCGTTGCGCAAGGTCTTGCAGGGCTTGCGGGCACCTTTCGAGGGGGCGACAGGGGTGCGCGAGGTCGATACGCGTGCGAGATGCCCGATACGGACCCTGTCAAGCAGCCCGTCGGCAACCTTCGGGACACGCGGATGTAACGATCGCCGGTCCTTGCAGAAAATCCCCGCAAGCTCTTTCGGCTCGTTTTCATCCCTGTTACGTTCCTGGCAACCCGGAGCGCCGCGAGGGAGCGGTCGCATGAGGAAGGTTCCAGCCCCTCGTCTCCCCGGGATCATCGAAGGAGTTCACATGCGGCGTGGCATAGCGGCCACCGCGCTGGTCGCGGCCTTGGGCGTGACCCTGGCGGCGTGCGGTAGTGACAGCGGTTCGAAGGACGGCGGCGCGAAGGGCTCGGGCGAGCTCTCCGGCACGGTCACCTGGTGGGACACGTCCACGGTCGGCTCCGAGGACAAGGTCTTCAAGAAGGTCGCCGAGGACTTCAAGAAGAAGCACCCCAAGGTCACCGTCAAGTACGTGAACGTGCCCTTCGGTGAGGCGCAGAACAAGTTCAAGAACGCCGCGCAGTCCGGCTCCGGCGCCCCCGACGTCATCCGCTCCGAGGTCGCCTGGACCCCCGAGTTCGCGGACCTCGGCTACCTCGCCCCGCTCGACGGCACCCCCGCCCTCAAGGACTCCGACGACTTCCTCAAGCAGGCGTCGGCCTCCACCCAGTACAAGGGCAAGACCTACGCCGTCCCGCAGGTCATCGACTCCATGGGCATCTTCTACAACAAGAAGATCTTCAAGGAGGCCGGCGTCGAGGTCCCCAAGACCATCGCCGACCTGAAGACCGTCTCCGCCACCATCAAGAAGAAGACCGGCAAGACCGGCCTCTACCTGCGCGGCGACGACGCCTACTGGTTCCTCTCCTTCCTCTACGGCGAGGGCGGCGACCTCGTCGACGCCGAGAAGAAGACGGTCACCGTCGACAGCCCCGCCGGCGTGAAGGCCTTCAAGACGGTCAAGGACCTGGTGGACTCCGGCGCGGCCAAGACGGACGCGACCGACGGCTGGAACAACATGCAGACGGCCTTCAAGGACGGCAAGGTCGCCATGATGATCAACGGCCCGTGGGCCGTCTCCGACACCTACGCCGGCAAGGAGTTCGCGGACAAGGCCAACCTGGGCATCGCCCCGGTCCCCGCCGGTTCCGCCGGCCAGGGCGCCCCGCAGGGCGGTCACAACCTCGCCGTCTACGCCGGGTCGAAGAACCTCGACGCGTCCTACGCCTTCGCCGAGTACATGACCTCGGTCGAGACCCAGGCGACGATCGCGAAGGAGCTCAGCCTCCTCCCGACCCGCCAGTCCGTCTACATCAAGCCGGACGTCGCGACCAACGAGATGATCACCTTCTTCAAGCCGGTCGTCGACAAGGCCGTCGAGCGCCCCTGGATCCCGGAGACCGGCAGCCTCTTCGCGCCGCTCGTCACCGAGTACACCAAGGTCCTGACCGGCCAGACCACCCCCGAGGCGGGTGCCAAGGCGACCGGTGACGGCTACCGCAAGCTCCTGAAGGACTGGAAGTAGCAGGAAGAGGAAGGAAGGCAGGCCGGCTGATGGCTGTGGACACCCCCAGCCAGTCGGTGGTGAAGGCCGCGGGCGAGAGCGCCCGCGGCCGGAGCCGCGGGACTGGTAAGCCCCGGGGCGCGGCGAAGCGCTCCCTCGCCACCCACTGGTACGCCTGGGCGATGGTCGCCCCGGTCACCGTCGTGATCGCCGTGATCATCGGCTATCCGCTGGTCCGCGGCATCTTCCTGTCGCTGACCGACGCCAACGAGCGCAACGTCGAGCGCTCCATCGGCGTCAACCACATCCCGGCCAGCTACGAGTTCGTCGGCCTGGACAACTACGCCGACGCGCTGACGGGCGGCCAGTTCCTCTCCACCCTGGGCTGGACCCTGGTGTGGACGGTGTCCTGCGTCTCCGTGACCTTCGCCCTCGGCCTGGCCCTCGCCAACATCCTCAACCGCAAGATCGCCGGCCGCGGCGCCTACCGGCTGATGCTCATCCTGCCGTGGGCCGTGCCCGGCTTCGTCTCCGTCTTCGCCTGGCGCTTCCTCTACAACCAGGACAACGGTCTCCTCAACAAGATCCTCGCGGGCGGCGGCATCGACGCCGTGCCGTGGCTGAACGACCCCACCTGGGCCAAGCTGTCGGTCATCCTCGTCAACGTCTGGCTCGGCGTCCCGTTCATGATGGTCGCCCTCCTCGGCGGGCTCCAGTCCATCCCCGGCGAGCTGTACGAGGCCGCCGAGATGGACGGCGCCAACGCCTGGCAGCGCTTCCGGCACATCACCATGCCCGGACTCAGCTCCGTGTCGACGACGGTGATCCTGCTGTCGACCATCTGGACCTTCAACATGTTCCCGGTGATCTTCCTGCTCACCCGGGGCGGGCCCGGCGAGGCCACCCAGATCCTCGTCACCCAGGCCTACAAGTTCTCCTTCGAGGTCAGTCCGCGCGACTTCGCCCAGTCGTCCACCTGGGGCGTGCTCATCCTGGTCCTCCTGATGATCTTCGCCGCGGTCTACCGGCGAGTCCTCCGCAAGCAGGGAGAAGTCTGGTGACCACCACGACCCCCGCCCGTCACGCCGCACCCGCCAACGCCCCGATCCGCGGCCGCCGTTCGCCGCTGGCCTCGGTCGCGCTGCACGCCACGCTGATCGTCGCGTCCGTGATCGCCGTCTTCCCGGTCCTGTGGGTCCTGCTGACCTCGCTGAAGCCCGCGAAGTACGCGATCACCACGGACTTCTTCAAGGAGACGACGCTCGAGAACTACACGAACCTGCTGCGGGACACCCCGTTCCTCACCTGGTTCGGCAACTCGCTGCTCGTCGCCGGCCTCACCACCGTCATCGGCGTCTTCGTCTCCGCCACCACGGGCTACGCCGTGAGCCGCTTCCGCTTCCCCGGCAAGCGCGGACTGATGTGGACGCTGCTCATCACCCAGATGTTCCCGGTCGCCGTCCTCATCGTGCCGATCTACAACATCATGGCGTCGATGGGCCTGCTCAACCAGCCGGTCGGCCTGGTGGTCACCTACCTGACGATCGCCGTCCCGTTCTGCGCGTGGATGATGAAGGGCTTCTTCGACACCATCCCGCGCGAGATCGACGAGTCGGGATACGTCGACGGCCTCACCCCCTTCGGCACCTTCTGGCGGCTGATCCTGCCGCTGGCCAAGCCGGGCATCGCCGTCACCGCGTTCTACTCCTTCATCACCGCCTGGGGCGAGGTGGCCTACGCCTCCGCCTTCATGGTCGGCGACGAGAACCTGACGCTCGCCGGCGGACTGCAGAAGTTCGTCAACCAGTACGGGGCGCAGTGGGGCCCGATGGCCGCGGCCTCCGTGCTGATCGCCGTCCCCGCCGCCCTGGTGTTCCTCTTCGCCCAGCGGCACCTGGTCACCGGCATGTCGGCCGGTGCCGTCAAGGGCTGACGGCCCTGAGCACCCCGCCCGAACGCACCTCCTTACCTCCCAGGGAAGACATGACCCAGCATCTCGCCACCCCGGCCGACGCCCCCACCACCGGCACGCACACGGGCTGGTGGAGAGACGCGGTGATCTACCAGGTCTACCCGCGCAGCTTCGCCGACGGCAACGGCGACGGCATGGGCGACCTGGAGGGCATCCGCAGCCGGCTGCCGTACCTCAGGGACCTGGGCGTCGACGCCGTCTGGCTCTCGCCGTTCTACGCCTCCCCGCAGGCCGACGCCGGCTACGACGTCGCCGACTACCGGGCCATCGACCCGATGTTCGGCTCGCTCCTCGACGCCGACGCGGTGATCCGCGAGGCCCACGAACTGGGCCTGCGCATCATCGTCGACCTGGTGCCCAACCACTCCTCCGACCAGCACGAGTGGTTCCAGCGCGCCCTGCGCGAGGGCCCCGGTTCCCCGCTGCGCGAGCGCTACCACTTCAAGGCCGGCCAGGGCGAGAACGGCGAACTCCCGCCCAACGACTGGGAGTCCATCTTCGGCGGCCCGGCCTGGACGCGCACCGCGAACCCGGACGGCACGCCCGGCGACTGGTACCTCCACCTCTTCGCCCCGGAGCAGCCCGACTTCAACTGGGAGCACCCGGCCGTCCGCGACGAGTTCCGCTCGATCCTGCGCTTCTGGCTCGACATGGGCGTCGACGGCTTCCGGGTCGACGTCGCCCACGGCCTGGTCAAGGCCGCCGGCCTGCCCGACATCGGCGCCCACGACCAGCTGAAGCTGCTCGGCAACGACGTCATGCCCTTCTTCGACCAGGACGGCGTCCACGAGATCTACCGCACCTGGCGCACCGTCCTCGCCGAGTACGACGGCGAGCGCATCCTCGTCGCCGAGGCGTGGACCCCGACCGTCGACCGCACCGCCCACTACGTGCGCCCCGACGAGATGCACCAGGCGTTCAACTTCCAGTACCTGGGCACCCACTGGGACGCCACGGAGCTGCGCACGGTGATCGACGCCTCGCTCGACGCGATGCGCCCGGTCGGCGCCCCCACCACCTGGGTGCTGTCCAACCACGACGTCACCCGCCACGCCACCCGCTTCGCCAACCCCGCGGGCCTCGGCACCCAGCTCCGCGAGGCCGGCGACCGCGCGCTCGGCCTGCGCCGGGCCCGTGCCGCGTCGCTGCTGATGCTGGCCCTGCCCGGCTCCGCGTACGTCTACCAGGGCGAGGAGCTCGGCCTGCCGGACGTCACCGACCTGCCCGACGAGGTCCGCCAGGACCCGTCCTTCTGGCGGGCCAGCGGCCAGGACGGCTTCCGCGACGGCTGCCGCGTGCCGATCCCGTGGACCGTCGAGGGCTCCTCGTACGGCTTCGGCGCCGGCGGCTCCTGGCTGCCGCAGCCCGCCACCTGGGGCGGACTGAGCGTGGAGGCCCAGACCGGCGACCCCGGCTCCACCCTGGAGCTGTACCGCAGCGCGCTCGCCGTGCGCCGCGAGCGCCCCGAACTCGGTGCGGGCGAGACCGTCGAGTGGCTGGAGGCACCCGAGGGTGTGCTCTCCTTCCGCCGCGACGGTTTCGTCTGCACCGCCAACACCACCGGCCGGGCCATCACCGTCCCGCTGCCCGGCCGGTACCTCCTGTCCAGCGAGGAGATCCGCGTCGTCGACGACGAAGCGGAGATCCCCGCCGACACCACCGTCTGGTGGGCGGTGTGACGATCCCCCTGCCGCGGGGCGCCGGACACGGCGCTCCGCGGCTCGCGGACATCGCGGCCCAGTCCGGCGTCAGCGAGGCCACCGTCAGCCGCGTCCTCAACGGCAAGGCGGGGGTGGCCGGCGCGACCCGGCACAAGGTGCTCGCGGCGCTCGACGTGCTCGGCTACGAGCGTCCCGTACGGCTCAAACGCCGCAGCGCGGGCCTCGTCGGGCTCGTCGTGCCCGAGCTGACCAACCCGATCTTCCCGGCCTTCGCGCAGGTCGTCGAACAGGTCCTGGCCGGGCACGGCTACACGCCGGTGCTCTGCACCCAGATGCCCGGCGGTGCGACCGAGGACGAGCTCGTCGAGCAGCTCGTGGAGCGCGGGGTGGCCGGCATCGTCTTCCTCTCCGGGCTGCACGCGGACGCGACCGCCGACCCGGCGCGCTACGCCCGGCTGGCCGCCCGGGGCGTGCCGTTCGTCCTCATCAACGGCTACAACGAGCACGTCGACGCCAACTTCGTCTCGCCCGACGACCGGGCCGCGGCCCGGATGGCCGTCCGGCACCTGGTCGAGCTCGGCCACGAGCGCATCGGCCTCGCCATCGGCCCGACCCGCTACGTGCCCTCGCGCCGCAAGGCCGAGGGCTTCGCCGCCGAGCTGTACGAGCTCCTCGGCGTGGAGCGGGCCGACGCCGAACGGTTCATCCGGCCCACGCTGTTCGGCGTCGAGGGCGGCCACGCGGCCGCCGAGATCCTGCTGGCCGAGGGGTGCACGGGCATCGTGTGCGCCTCCGACCTGATGGCGCTCGGCGTGATCCGGGCCGTGCGCGCCCGCGGTCTCGAAGTGCCCGACGACGTCTCCGTCGTGGGCTTCGACGACTCCCCGCTGATCGCCTTCACCAGCCCTCCGCTGTCCACCGTGCGCCAGCCGGTGCAGGCGATGGCGACCGCCGCCGTCGGCGCGCTCCTGGAGGAGATCGAGGGAAACCCGGTGCAGCGCACGGAGTTCGTGTTCCAGCCGGAGCTGGTGGTCCGGGGTTCCACGGCGCAGCCGCCGAAGGTGCCGCACGTCCTTTCGTAACAACTTCCATCGCGGTGTCCGGAGGGTTGACCGGGCGCCGGGGCGCTCGTACGGTCACGGCTGAAAACAGTTGCTGAAGTTTTCGGCAACTTCTTGCGACACGGACGTCGTACAGGAGGAAGCATGGCCAGAAGAACCGTGGCCGCTGCACTCGCCCTCGTGGCGGGAGCTGCCGCTGTGGCCGTCACGGGAAACGCCCCGGCGCAGGCCACACCGCCCGGCGAGAAGGACGTCACCGCGGTGATGTTCGAATGGAACTTCGCCTCGGTGGCCCGCGAGTGCACCGAGCGCCTCGGCCCCGCCGGATACGGATACGTCCAGGTCTCCCCGCCCCAGGAACACCTCCAGGGCGGCCAGTGGTGGACCTCGTACCAGCCGGTCAGCTACAAGATCGCCGGACGTCTCGGCGACCGCACCGCCTTCAAGAGCATGATCGACACCTGCCACGCGGCCGGCGTCAAGGTCGTCGCCGACTCCGTCATCAACCACATGGCGAACGGCTCCGGGACGGGAACGGGCGGGACCCCGTTCTCCAAGTACGACTACCCGGGCCTCTACTCCGGCTCCGACATGGACGACTGCCGCTCCTCGATCTCCAACTACCAGGACCGCGCCAACGTCCAGAACTGCGAACTGGTCCAGCTCCCCGACCTCGACACCGGTGAGGACTACGTCCGCGGCAAGATAGCCGGCTACCTCAACGACCTGCTCTCCCTCGGCGTCGACGGACTGCGCATCGACGCCGCCAAGCACATGCCGGCCGCCGACCTCGCCAACATCAAGTCCCGGCTCACCAACCCCGGGGTCTACTGGAAGCAGGAGGCGATTCACGGCGCCGGCGAGGCCGTCTCCCCGAGCGAGTACCTCGGCACGGGCGACGTCCAGGAGTTCCGCTACGCCCGCGACCTCAAGCGCGTCCTGCAGAACGAGAAGCTCTCCTACCTGAAGAACTTCGGCGAGGCGTGGGGCTACATGCCCTCCGGCCAGTCCGGCGTCTTCGTCGACAACCACGACACCGAGCGCGGCGGCGACACCCTGTCCTACAAGGACGGCGCGAACTACACCCTCGCCTCCGTCTTCATGCTCGCCTGGCCCTACGGCTCCCCGGACGTCCACTCCGGCTACGAGTGGACCGACAAGGACGCCGGACCGCCCAACGGCGGTCAGGTGAACGCCTGTTACAGCGACGGCTGGAAGTGTCAGCACGCCTGGCGCGAGATCTCCTCCATGGTCGCCTTCCGCAACACCGCCCGCGGACAGGCCGTCACGAACTGGTGGGACAACGCCGGCAACGCGATCGCGTTCGGCCGCGGCTCCAAGGCGTACGTGGCCATCAACCACGAGTCCTCGGCGCTCACCCGCACCTTCCAGACCTCCCTGCCCGCCGGCTCCTACTGCGACGTGCAGTCCGGCAACGCCGTGACGGTGAACCCGTCCGGCCAGTTCACGGCCACCCTCGGCGCCCAGACGGCCCTGGCCCTGCACGTGAACGCCACCACCTGCGGCGGCACCACCCCCACCACGCCGCCGACCACGACCCCGCCGACCACCCCGCCCGCCACCGCGGGCGCCTCGTTCAACGTCAACGCCACCACGGTCGTCGGCCAGAACATCTACGTCACCGGCAACCGCGCCGAGCTCGGCAACTGGGCCCCGGCCTCCGCCCTCAAGCTCGACCCGGCCGCCTACCCGGTGTGGAAGCTCACGGTCTCCCTGCCCGCCGGAACGTCCTTCGAGTACAAGTACGTCCGCAAGGACGCGGCCGGGAACGTCACCTGGGAGTCCGGTGCCAATCGCACCGCGACCGTGCCCGCCTCGGGCCAGGTCGTCCTGAACGACACCTTCCGCAGCTGACCCCACCTCCCCGCCAGGGCCGCCCCACCCGGGGCGGCCCTCCCACCCGTACCCCCGTCCCGCCCTCCTCCAGGGAGCACCCCGTGACACGCAAGAGAACGGCGGTGGCCATCGCCGCCGCCCTGTGCGCGACCCTCGTGCCCGCCGTCCCCGCGGCCGCCGCGCCCCGGCCCCCCGCCCCGCCGTCGGACCGCTCGCTCGCCGCGCAGCCCGCCCGCCAGGACCTCACCCGCGAGCAGTTCTACTTCGTGCTGCCGGACCGGTTCGCCAACGGCGACGCGTCCAACGACCGCGGCGGCCTGACCGGCAGCCGTACGGAGACCGGCTTCGACCCCACGGACAAGGGCTTCTACCAGGGCGGCGACCTGAAGGGCCTGACCCGGCGGCTCGACTACATCAAGGGCCTGGGCACCACCGCCATCTGGATGGCGCCGATCTTCAAGAACCGGCCCGTGCAGGGCACGGGCAAGGACGCGTCGGCCGGCTACCACGGCTACTGGATCACCGACTTCACCCAGGTCGACCCCCACTTCGGGACCAACGAGGACCTGGAGAAGCTGATCGCGGCCGCCCACGCCAAGGGCATGAAGGTCTTCTTCGACGTCATCACCAACCACACCGCCGACACCGTCGACTACGCCGAGAAGAAGTACGGCTACCGCCCCAAGGGCGCCTACCCCTACCTCGACGAGGACGGCCGCCCCTTCGACGACCGCGAGGCGGTCGGCCGCGTCGACGCCGGCTCCTTCCCGTACACCCCCGTCGAGAAGGCGAACACCAAGGTCCCCGCCTGGCTCAACGACCCCACGATGTACCACAACCGCGGCGACTCCACCTGGGCCGGAGAGTCCGCCGAGTACGGCGACTTCGTCGGCCTGGACGACCTGTGGACCGAACGCCCCGAGGTCGTCGAGGGCATGAAGCGGATCTACGAGAAGTGGGTCCGCGACTTCAAGATCGACGGCTTCCGCATCGACACCGTCAAACACGTCGACCTGGACTTCTGGACCCAGTGGGCCACCGCCCTCGACGCCTACGCCAAGAAGCGGGGACGCGAGGACTTCTTCATGTTCGGCGAGGTCTACTCCGCCGACACCGCCGTCACCGCCCCCTACGTCACCCGCGGCCGGCTCGACGCCACCCTCGACTTCCCCTTCCAGGACGCCGCCCGCGCCTTCGCCTCCCAGGGCGCCGGCGCCGACCGCCTCGCCAAGGTCTTCGCCGAGGACTACCGGTACACCACCGACAAGGCCAACGCCTACGAGCAGGTGACCTTCCTCGGCAACCACGACATGGGCCGCTTCGGAGGCTTCCTCAAGCAGGACAACCCGCAGGCGACCGACGCCGAACTCCTCGACCGCACCCGGCTCGCCAACGAGCTGATGTTCCTCTCGCGCGGCAACCCCGTCGTCTACTCCGGCGACGAACAGGGCTTCACCGGCGCCGGCGGCGACAAGGACGCCCGCCAGCCCCTCTTCGCCTCGCAGGCCGCCGACTACCTCGACGACGACCAGATCGGCACCGCCCGCACCCACGCGAGCGACGCCTACGACACCACCCACCCGGTCTACCGGTCGATCGCCGCGCTCTCGAAGCTGACCCGCGACAACCCGGCACTCCGCGACGGCATCCAGCAGGAACGGTACGCCCAGGGCTCCGTCTACGCCTTCTCCCGCACCGACGCCACCGCCCGCACCGAGTACCTCGTCGCCGCCAACGGAGCCACCACCCCCCGGACCGTCACCCTCCCCGTCGACTCCGCGAACTTCCGCACCCTGTACGGCGGTCAGGGCACCGTCGCGGCGAAGAACGGGTCCGTCACCGTCACCGTCCCCGCCCTCTCCTCGCTGGTCCTCAAGGCCGACCGGGCCCTCCCCGCCCCCACCGCCCGCCCGGACCTCGTCCTCAGGGCCCCGGCCGCCGGAGCCACCGGCACCGTCGAGCTCGGCGCCGACGTCACCGGCGGCGGGCTCAACCGGGTCGTCTTCGCCGCCCAGGTCGGCAACGGCCCCTGGCAGACCCTCGGCACCGCCGACCACGCCCCCTACAAGGTCACCCAGTACGTCACCGCCCCCGCCGGCACCGCCCTGCGCTACAAGGCCGTCGTCGTCGACAGCGCCGGACGCACCGCGAGCGCCACCGCCGCCACCACGGCCGGGGCACCCCCGGCGCCCGAGAAGCCGGTCGCCGTCGAACGCACCCACGCCGTCGTGCACTACCGGCGCGAGGACGGCGACTACGACGGCTGGACGCTGAAGGCCGCCGGCCAGGAGGCCGCGTTCACCGGCCGCGACGCCCACGGCGCCTTCGCCTGGGTCAAGGTCCCCGAAGGCGCCTCCACCGTCGCCTACACCGTCGAGAGGAACGGCACCGCCGACGGCCCCCAGCGCACCGTCGTCCTCGGCCGCACCGGCGAGGTCTGGATCACCCAGGGCCAGGACGGCCAGTCCGACACCGCCCCCGCCCCCGCCCCCCAGGACACGGCCAAGGCCGTCCTCCACTACCAGCGCCCCGACGGCGACTACGACGGCTGGGGCCTGCACACCTGGACCGGCGCCGCCCAGCCCACCGACTGGTCCAAGCCGCTGATGCCCGCGCGCTTCGACGCCTACGGCGCCGTCTACGAGGTGCCCCTCGCCCAGGGCGCCACCTCCCTCTCCTACATCCTCCACAAGGGCGACCAGAAGGACCTGCCCACCGACCAGTCCCTCGACCTCGCCACCTACGGCCACGAGATCTGGGCGCTCTCCGGCGAGCAGAAGTACCTGCTCCCGACCGTCGGCGGCACCCCCGCCCTGGACCTCGCCAAGGCCGAGGCCCAGTGGATCGACCGCGACACCGTCGTCTGGAAGGTGAAGACCACCGACGCCACCAGCCAGCAGCTGGTGTACGCCGAGGACGGCGGCATCACCGTCACCGACGGGGCCCTGAACACCGAGGGCCAGTGGCTCCGGCTCACCCCCGCCGCGCTCACCGACGCCCAGAAGGCGAAGTACCCGCACCTGTCGGCCTACCCGGCCTTCACCGTCGACCCGCGCGACGCCGACCGCGTCCGCGACTCCCTGCGCGGCCAGCTGATCGCCACCCAGCGCGCCGCCAACGGCGCCCTCCTCGCCGCCACCGGCGTCCAGACCGCCGGCGTCCTCGACGACCTGTACGCCGCCAGGGCCACCGGCGCGGACCTCGGCCCCACCTTCCGCGGCGGCCGCACCACCCTCTCCGTCTGGGCCCCCACCGCCCAGTCGGTCGCCCTGGAGCTCGACCGCAGGACCGTGCCCATGCGGCGCGACGACGCCTCCGGCGTCTGGTCCGTCACCGGCCCCGCGTCCTGGACCGGCAAGGCGTACCGCTACGTGGTGAAGGTCTGGGCGCCCACCGTCCAGAAGGTCGTGGTCAACAAGGTCACCGACCCCTACTCCACCGCCCTCACCACCGACTCCGCCCGCAGCCTCGCCGTCGACCTCAGCGACCCGAAGCTCGCCCCCCGGGGCTGGCAGAACCTGCGGAAGCCCGCCGCCGTACCGCTGCGGGACGCCCAGATCCAGGAACTCCACATCCGCGACTTCTCCGTCGCGGACCCCACGGCCCGCGCCGACCACCGGGGCACCTACCTCGCCTTCACCGACGCCGGCAGCAAGGGGTCGCGCCACCTGAAGGACCTGGCCGCCTCCGGCACCTCCTACGTCCACCTCCTGCCCGCCTTCGACCTCGGCACCGTCCCCGAGAAGAAGTCCGACCAGAAGACCCCCGCCTGCGACCTGAAGGTCTACGCCCCCGACTCCGAGGAGCAGCAGGCCTGCGTCACCGCGGCCGCCGCCGCCGACGGCTACAACTGGGGCTACGACCCGCTGCACTACACCGTCCCCGAGGGCTCCTACGCCACCGACCCCGAGGGCACCCGCCGCACGGTCGAGTTCCGGCAGATGGTCCAGGCCCTCAACGGCGACGGACTGCGCACCGTCATGGACGTCGTCTACAACCACACCGTCGCCGCCGGCCAGTCCGACAAGTCGATCCTCGACCGGATCGTCCCCGGCTACTACCAGCGCCTCCAGGCCGACGGCTCCGTCGCCACCTCCACCTGCTGCGCCAACACGGCCACCGAGAACGCCATGATGGGCAAGCTCGTCGTCGACTCGGTCGTCACCTGGGCCAAGGAGTACAAGGTCGACGGCTTCCGCTTCGACCTCATGGGCCACCACCCCAAGGCCAACATCCTGGCCGTGCGCAAGGCCCTCGACGAGCTGACCGTCGCCCGCGACGGCGTCGACGGCAAGGCGATCGTCCTCTACGGCGAGGGCTGGAACTTCGGCGAGGTCGCCGACGACGCCCGCTTCGTCCAGGCCACCCAGCGGAACATGGCCGGCACCGGCATCGCCACCTTCTCCGACCGGGCCCGCGACGCCGTCCGCGGCGGCGGCCCCTTCGACGAGGACCCCGGCGTGCAGGGCTTCGCCTCCGGCCTCTTCACCGACCCCAACACCTCCACCGCCAACGGCACCCCGGAGCAGCAGAAGGCCCGCCTCCTGCACTACCAGGACCTCATCAAGGTCGGCCTGACCGGCAACCTCGCCTCCTACTCCTTCACCGACACCTCCGGGCGCACGGTCAAGGGCTCCGAGGTCGACTACAACGGCGCCCCCGCCGGCTACGCCGCGGCGCCCGGCGACGCCCTCGCCTACGCCGACGCCCACGACAACGAGTCCCTCTACGACGCGCTCGCCTTCAAGCTGCCGGCGGGCACCACCCCGGCCGACCGGGCCCGGATGCAGGTCCTCGCCATGGCGACGGCGACCCTCTCCCAGGGCCCGGCGCTCTCCCAGGCCGGCTCCGACCTGCTGCGCTCCAAGTCCCTGGACCGCAACTCCTTCGACAGCGGCGACTGGTTCAACGCGATCCACTGGGACTGCCGCGACGGCAACGGCTTCGGCCGCGGCCTGCCCCCGGCCGCCGACAACAAGGCCAAGTGGTCCTACGGCAAGCCGCTGCTCGTCAACCCGGCCCTCACGGTCGGCTGCGAGCAGATCGACGGCTCCTCCGCCGCCTACCGGGACCTCCAGCGGATCCGCACCACGGAGCCGGTGTTCTCCCTGGCCACCGCGGGACAGGTCCAGTCGGCCCTGAGCTTCCCGCTCTCGGGCACCGACGAGACCCCGGGCGTGATCACCATGCGCCTCGGCGACCTCGTCGTCGTCCTCAACGCCACCCCGCAGCGCACCACGCAGAAGGTCGCCGACCTGGCCGGCCGGGGCTATGCCCTGCACCCCGTCCAGGCCGCCGGCTCCGACACCGTGGTGAAGACCGCCTCCTACGCGGCCGCGACCGGCACCTTCACGGTCCCGGCGCGCACTGTCGCGGTCTTCAAGGCCGCGAAGTGACCCCGGGCCCCGGCGCCGGGACCCACCCGGCGCCGGGGCCCGCACCTCACCCCAGGACCTTCTCCATCCGCGTCACCGCGTACGTCCGGCCGTCCGCCCCCGTCTTGACCAGCGGCGGGGCGACGGCCGCGTACCCCGCGTCCCGGTAGTACGACCCCAGGCGCGGATTGCGCTCCTCGCAGTCGAGCCGGGCCAGCGTCCGGCCCCCCGCCGCGATCCGCCCCTCCGCGTGCGCGAGCAGCAGCCGGCCCGTCCCCGCGGGCGCCGTCTCCCGGTCGGTCATCAGCCGGTGCACGTACCCGGCCTCCGGCGGCTGCGCCCCCCAGACCTCCCGGTCCTCCCACCACAGCTCGTAGGCGCCCACGGTCCGGCCCTCCCGCGCGGCGAGCCACACCTCGCCCTCGGCGATCCGGGCCCGGAAGTGGCCGGCCCCGCGCGCCCCCGGCTTCCACTGCTCGATGCCGCCCGCCACCATCCAGCGCGCCACGCCGTCGAACAGCTCCACCAAAAGGTCCAGATCGCCTTCGTCCGCCTGCCGGAAGGTCACTTGTGCGTCCATGGGGCCACACCGTAAAGGTGTGCCCTGACATCCGTCCCACCGGGAGTGACCCCCATGCCGCAGATCACCGTCGACTACTCCGCGCCCCTCGACCGGCGCGGCTTCGCCCGTGCGCTCCACCCGCTCGTCGCGGAGACCGTCGACACCCAGGTCGAGGCCTGCAAGACCCGCTTCCGCGAGGTCGAGGAGACCGTCGCGGGCGACGGCGCCGCCGAGGCCGCGAGCGTCCACGTCGAGATCGCGCTGCTGCCCGGCCGCACCGAGGAGGCCAAGGCACGGCTCTCCGAGGCGGTCCTCGACCTGCTGCCGCACCACCTCAAGACCACCGACGGCGTCCTGCTGTTCGCCGAGGTCCGCGAGCTGGAGGCGTCCTACCGCAAGCGCTGATCCGGCACCGCGGGCGCCCCGGACGCCAGGGGCACGAGCGCCACGAGCCGGGCCACCAGCTCCCCGAAGGGGCCGTCGGCCGGCTCGTCGGCGAGGATGCCGACCAGGACCTCCGCCATCTCCGGGTCGTAGGCGGCGCTCACCGCCGCCAGCGCCGCGAAGTCGTGCACGAGCTGCAACTCCAGCTCCGCGCGCGGGACCCGGCGGCCGTCCAGCCAGAGCAGCGCCGTCGACTCGGCGAGCGACACCCACGACCGGACGACCAACTCCAGCCGGGCCGAGGGCTCCCGGACCTCCAGGTGCGAGAGGATCTGCTCGTAGGCGGCCTGCCGCACCTCGTCGATCATCGCGTTCGTCGTCGAGGAGCCGACGGCCGGTCCGCCCCGCATCAGCGCCGCGAACCCCGGGCCGTGGTCGTCCACGAAGTCGAAGAACCGGCTCATCACCCGCAGCAGCCGTGCGCCCAGCGGGCCCTGCGCCGGCTCCACGAACCGGGCCGCGAGCTCGTCGGCTGCCCGCCGCAGCGCCGCTTCGTACAGGCTCTGCTTGCCCGGGAAGTAGTGGTAGACCAGCGGGCGCGAGATCCCCGCGGCCGCCGCGATCTCGTCGATGGACACGTCGTCGGGAGAGCGGTGGCTGAAGAGTTCGAGGGCGACCCCGATCAACTGCTGCTTGCGCTCCTCGACGCCCATCCTGCGGCGTACCCCGGTCGTCATACGAACAGCCTAACGGGGTCCGTTACGCTCCTGCCCCATGAGCGCTTCCGACCAGGACACCCCGGTGGCCAAGACCCCCGCGACCACGCAGACCGACGAGGCTCCCGAGACCGGCGGGACCGGTGAACCCGACGCGGCCGACGCCGAGGTCGACGGTCCGGAAGCCGACGAACACGCCGCCGAAGCAGCCGCCGACGCCGACGACGGGGACGACCCGGAGGACGAGGACGAGACGGAGTACGAGGACGAGGACGAGGACGAGGACGAGACGGAGGACGAGGACGAGGGCTCCGGAGAGGGGCTCACCCCCAAGCAGGCGCGGCGGCTCCGCGTCGCCGCCGCCTCCGTCCTGCTCGTCGCCCTCGCCGTCGTCCTGGTCATCCGCCTCGCGAGCCGTACGTCCGTCCTGGTCGTCGGCGTGTACGGCCTCGCGATGATCCTCTGCGGAGTCGTGATCGAGCTCTCCCGCAACGGCCGCACCCGGCTCGGCACCTGGCTCCTGGTCGGCGGCCTCGCCGCCGCCCTCGCCTTCGACTGGCTGATCCTGCCGTGACGACAGGCCCTAGAGGTCCAGGACGAGCCGCTCGCCCGCGCAGCGGGAGACGCAGATCAGCATCGAGTCGTCCCGCTCGGCGTCCGTGAGCAGCTCGTCCCGGTGCTCGACCTCGCCCTCCACGACCCGCTGCCTGCACGTCCCGCAGAAGCCCTGCCGGCAGGAGTACGTGAGGTCGGGCAGCTCCCGGCGCACCGCCTCCAGGACCGACTCGTCGGCCGCCACCGTCACCGTCCGCCCGGAGCGCCGCAGTTCGACCTCGAAGGCGGTGCCGCCGGTGGTCGCCGCGGCCGAGAAGCGCTCGTACCGCGGGGTCCGGCCCGCCGGCATCGCCGCGCCCACCGCGTCCATCAGCCCGGCGGGGCCGCAGCAGTAGACGACGGTCTCCTCCGGCAGCAGGCCGAGGAAGGCGAGGTCGGGGTGGCCGGCCTCGTCCTCGGGCACGACCGTCACCCGGTCGCCGCCGAGTCGACCCAGCTCCTCCAGGTACGGCATGGCGGCCCGGCTGCGCCCGCCGTACACGAGCCGCCACTCCGCCCCGGCCGCCTCGGCGGCGCGGACCATCGACAGGACCGGGGTGATGCCGATGCCGCCGGCGACGAAGACGTACGCCGGTGCGTCGACCAGCGGGAACCGGTTGCGGGGGCCGCGCAGCCCGATCTCCACGCCCGCGTGGAGCTGCTCGTGGACCTCGCGCGAACCGCCCCTGCCGCCCTGCTCCTCGTCGATCAGGCGCGTCGCGACGGTGTACGCGCCGGTGTCGGCCGGGTCGCCGCAGAGCGAGTACTGCCGGACCAGGCCCGACGGCAGGACGAGGTCGACGTGGGCGCCGGGCCGCCAGGCGGGCAGCTCCTCACCCTCCAGGCGCAGTTCGACGACGCCCTCGGCGGGGCTGGTCCGCGCGGCGACCAGGACCCTGCGCGGGACCGTGTTGCCCCGGCCGTAGCCGGAGACGGGCACGTCGAGGGCGGGCATCGGCCACAGCGGGGCGGTGGTCATGCGGCCGCGGACGGCGCGGCGGACCAGCAGCGCCGCCCCGGCGACCAGGGCGACGGTGGTGAACCGGGGCATCAGTGGCCTCCGTTGGCGCCGGGGGAGGAGGCCAGGTAGGCCATCGCCTGCGCCGTGTCGCCCTCCTGCGAGGGGTGGTACGAGCGGGAGAGGTAGCGGGGGATCGAGCGCAGCATGTCCGGGGTGGAGGGCAGCAGCCCCCGCCGGCCCCGGCGGACGAAGTCCGCGAACGACGCCTTCGGGTCGAGCAGGCCGGGGTCGTTCTCCATGAAGAAGCGGATGCCCCGCTGCCAGAGGAAGACCAGCGCGGAGAAGGCGAGCGCCCAGGTGCGGGCGCGCCGCCGGTAGCCGCCGTCGAGGTGCATGAACAGCTCGAAGGCGACCGAGCGGTGCTCGACCTCCTCCGCCCCGTGCCAGCGCAGCAGGTCGAGCATGACCGGGTCGGCGCCGACCCGGTCGAGCTCGTCGGCGTTGAGCACCCAGTTGCCGAGGAAGGCGGTGTAGTGCTCGATCGCGGCGATCATCGCGACCCGCTCCATCAGCCACCAGCGGCGCGGCCGGCCCGGCGGCAGGGTCCGGTCCCCGAGGAGCTTCTCGAAGAACCAGTCGACCTGCGCGGTGTACGGCGTGGGGTCGAGCCCCAGCTTCCGCAGGTGGGGGAGGACGTCGTCGTGGGCCTGGGAGTGGACGGCCTCCTGGCCGATGAAGCCGATGACGTCCTCGCGCAGCCGGTCGTCGGTGATGTATGGCAGCGCCTGCTTGTACACGTGGACGAACCAGCGTTCCCCGGCGGGGAGCAGCAGGTGCAGCACGTTGATCGTGTGCGTGGTGAAGGGGTCGCCGGGAACCCAGTGGAGCGGGGTCTCCTCCCAGTCGAAGGAGACCTTCCGGGCCTTGAGCTCGACGTGTTCCGACGCCACCGGTGCAGGCTGCGTATTAGACATGCCGTCAATGTACTGAGGGGTAGGGGTGTGACAACAGGCCCTTGCGCCGCCTTTTTACGCCCGCGCCCCGACCCGCGCCCCGACCCGGGCGCCGTCCCCGACGACGTACCCGCGCGCGTGCCCAGGGCCCCGCCCCGCCCTGCGCGCGTGCCCTGTGCTCGCCCGGCGCGGTGTCCTGCGTCCGCCCCCCGCGGGTGCCCCGGGTTCGTCCCCCCTGCGTGCCCTGTGCTCGCCCCCGGGCCCGGGTCACGTCCCATCCCCGCGCCGCTCCGTCAGCGCAGTGCGTCCCGACGGGTCCCGTCCGCCAGCGTGCCGTCCAGATCCGCCCGCGCCCCCGCCTTCGCGCGGACCGCCAGCACCGGGCCGTCCGACCGGCCCTCCACCCCACCGGACACCTCCACCGCGGTGAACTCCGGGCTGCCCGCCGCCAGGACGTACCAGCCGCCGCCCGGCGCCCGCCACAGCACTCCCGCCAGCACCCGCGGGTCGCGCACCCCGCAGGCCGGGGAGCCCTCGGACCGCGCCGCGAGCGCCGCCGGGACCTTCGCCGACGGGACGAGGAACTGGGCCAGCACCCGGCTGCCCGTACCCCGCCAGGTCTCCGCGCGCGTGCACAGCCAGGTACCGCGCCCCGCGTCCTCCGGCAGCCGCTGCCGCGCGAACCGCCAGGCGTTCACCGACCGCACCCCCTGCGCCCGCACCGCCGTCAGCCCGCACGCCGTCCGCGCCCACGCCGCCCGCGCCTCGCTCCCCGTCGCGTCCCCCGGCGCGGCCGGCGCACCCCACAGCAGCCGCGCCGGCGCCAGCTCGCCGAGGTCCGTCAGGAGCCGCAGCCCCGAACCGTCCCGCACCTGGAGGGTGTTCCACCGGACGCAGCCCTTCGCCTCCGCAGGACTCGGCATCGGTTCCGTCACCCCGTCCGCGTCCCTCGCCAGCGGCCACGGCTCCTTCCCGGGCGCCAGGAGGTCACGCACCGCCGTCTCCGCCACCCAGGGGGCCGTCAGATAGCGGACGTTGCCCGACGCCCGGGAGACGACCAGCGCCGCCGAACCGACCGCGTCGGCCCCGTCCGTCCGCGCGAAGTCCAGCGCCGCCCCGGACTCGCCCCGCAGCGGCTCCGCGTACCGCACCGCCCGCAGCCCGTCGTGGAAGAGCACCACCCGCAGCCCGTCCACCACCCCCGCGAACAGCAGCTGCGGCGGCCCCATCGGCGGTCCCACCGGCGTCCCCGGCGTCGCCGACGACCGCACCGACAGGCCGGGCCGCGCCCACACCGCCAGTGCCCGCCGCACCAGCGCGCGGTCCCCGACCAGGGCGCCGCGCGCCGGCCACACCGAGAAGTCCCGGCGCGTCGAGGCGGGCCACATCGCCGGCGCCACCCGCTTGACGGCCGCCGGGTCGAGCGCCGCCTCGGCCGCCGGATTCCGGGCGTACGACGGCGCTGCAGCACCGTTTCTTCCCCAGCCGTCCCCCGGCAGCCCCAGCAGAAGCCCGCACACCGTCAGCGCCGCCGCGGCCACCAGCACCGCCCGCCCGTGCTGCCGCCGCCGCATCAGATCCGTCGGCCGCGCCTGCAGGGCGCACGGGTCGAACTCGTCCGACTCCAGCAGCGCGGCCCCGCTCACCCGCCCCCGCTCGGCCGCTCCGTCCCGACCACCCGCGGGGGACCCCGGATCCGCGGCCCCCCGCCCCCCGCCCCGCGCCCGCCCCGGCCCCGCCTGCCCGCCGACCCGCTCGCCGGACCCGCCCGCGCTCGCGGGGCCGCCGGGCCGGGCGGCACCCGGGGGGCCGACGGCGTCCCCCGCGTCCAAGGCGCCCCTCGCGCCCTCCGTGCCCGCGGTCCCCGTGCCGTCCAGGGCGTCGACCGCGTCCGCCTCGGCCAAGGCCGCCGCCGGGTCGGCGACACCGACGGCGGCGAGGACGCGCAGCACCTCGGGATCGCCCTGCCGCTCCAGCCCCCGCAGGACGTAGGCGGCGCGGCCGGGCCCGGAGAGCCGGGACAGACGCTGGTCCAGGGCCAGTTCGTCGGCGCCGCCGACCCGGGGGAACAGCCGCAGCCCCCACACGTGCGGCAGCAGGGGCGGGAACTGGGCACGGCGCGGCACCGCGAGCCGCCGCAGCGGAAGCCCGGCGACCAGCGCCTGCCGCAGCACCTCGCCCCGGACGTAGGCGTATCCGGGATCGACCGCGTCCTCGGCGCGCCGCGGCTCCGGCACGGCGGCGGGGCCCGGCACCCGGCGGCGCGGCAGCGAGCGCTGCACGAGCGCGTGCGCGGTCAGCACGCGCCGGTTGCGGCCCAGCGACGGCGGCAGCACGAGATAGGCGATGCGGACGAGCCGCGGATAGCGCTCGACGAGCGCGGCCTCGGCCTGCTCGACGTCGACGGGGCCCACGGGCGAGGGGACGAGATCCTGGGTGCTCACGTTCAGCAGAACGAGCGATTCTTCCGATGGTCACCCCGGGCCCACGGCGCGGCAGGGGCTCCGGACGGCGCCGGTCCGCCGCCCGCGAGGCTCCGCCACCCGGGGGACGGCCCGCGGGTCGCACGTCCCCGGCGGGACCTCAGGCCGCCGTGACCGTCAGCCGCTCGCGGAGCACCGCCGTCACCTCGTCCGGGACGCCGAGCCCCTCCCGTACGTACTTCTCCATCGAACCGTGCTTCACCGCCACCTCGTCGAGCGCCGCGTCCAGGTACTCCGGCAGGACGCCGATCAGGTCGAGCGCCAGCTGCGGGTCGCCGCCCTGGGCCGTGAACCCCTCGATCATCGGCGCGAACGCCTGCCGCACCGCCGGATTCACCGCCAGGTACTCGCTCCGCACCGTCTCCTCGTCCGCCCCGAGCAGCGACAGCACCACCGTCGCCGCCCAGCCCGTGCGGTCCTTCCCCGCCGAGCAGTGGAAGAGCAGCGGCCCGGCCCCCGGCGTCCCCAGCTCGCCGAGCAGCGCGCGGTACGAGGCGCGGGCCGAGTCGCCCGAGACGAAGGCCCGGTACGTCCGCTCGAACGCCGCACGCGTCCGGCCCCCGCCCAGGTGCTCCTCCGCGAGCGCCGGATCGGCCAGCAGTGTCTTCAGGCGCGCCGCAGGCGGCAGCCCGCTGCCCGCCAGCTGGTCGGAGAGCACGTCCGCGACGAGCACCCGCGCACCGTCGGGAAGCCGGTCGGGCCGCTCCGCGCGCTCCCGGTCCGTCCGCAGGTCCACGACCGTGCGGATGCCCAGCTCCGCCACCGCCGGCTCCTCCGGGTCGAGCCGGTCGAGCTGTGCCGAGCGCAGCACCAGCCCGGCCCGCACCGACCGACCGCCGCCGAGCGGCAGACCGCCGAGGTCACGGAGGTTGGCGACGGAGACGGCGGGGATGGCGGGCATGGCGTCGACTCCTCCGGTTCGTACACGTTCCTGCCGACCGTAAGCGATCATCCCGCCCGGGGAGATCGGGAGGAGTCCGTTCGGGCGGCCCTCCCTCCCCGGAGGGCCGTCGCCCCGCACCCGGGTCCACCCGCGGGGCGCGGGCGGCCCCCGCCCGGAGCCGTCACCCCACGGACGCGTGCAGCTCCGCCAGCAGGGCGGCCTCCCGCTCGGGCGCGAGGCCGAGCCGCGGCCGGTCCGGGCGCTGCGGGGCGACCCCGCCGAGGGAGCGCAGCCAGGACCAGGTGTCGGCGACCGTCTCCTCCACGGGCCGGCAGCGCAGCCCCGCGGCGACCGCCCGGGAGACGTCGGCCGCGTGCAGCGCGTCGTACGTCTCGCCCGGCGGCACCCACACCGGCAGCTCCGTCCACGGCTCCACGCCCGCGGCGACGAGCGCCTCCGGCGCGGTCCAGCGCAGATCGGCGTCCGAACCCGTGACCCGCACGCAGGCGTCGAGGAGTTCGCCCGTCGTCGTGTGCCCGGCCGGCGAGATGAGGTTGTAAGGCCCCGACAGCCCCGCCGCCACCGCGTCCAGCGTCCACACGGCCAGGTCGCGGGCGTCGACGTACTGGAGGGGCAGGTCGCGGGGCCCCGGAGCCAGGACCGGCCCGCCGCGCGCGATCCGGTTCAGCCACCAGGGGAGCCGGCCCACGTTCTCGTACGGACCGATGATCAGGCCCGCCCGGACGTGCAGCGTCCGGTCCGCCCCGAAGGCTTCGGTGGCGGCCAGTTCGCCGCCCCGCTTCGCCTCCGCGTACGGCACGTCCCCGTCGTCCGGCGACCCCTCCACCAGCGGGCCGTCCTCCGCCAGTCCGGCCGCGGGGGGCCAGGCGTACACGGAACGGCTCGACACGTACGCGTACCTCCCGACCCGGTCCACCAGCAGCCGGGCCGCGTCCCGCACCGCCGACGGCGCGGCCGACCAGGTGTCCACGACGACGTCCCACGCCCCCGTGGCCAGGACGGCGAGCCCCTCCGGGGTCGTACGGTCCCCGATCAGCGAGGCCGCTCCCTCCGGGGGCGCGTGCCGTCCCCGGTGGAAGACCGTCACCTCCCAGCCCCGCGCGAGCGCCTCCTCCACGAGCGCGCGACCGACGAACTCCGTGCCTCCGAGCATCAGCATCTTCATGATCCGAAGCCTGCCCGGCGGGAGCCGCCGGAGCGAGGGAGTTCCGCTCCCGGAGGATTCCGCCAGAGGAGGAACGGCCCCGGAACCGTACGGTCCGGGCCGGTGTGTCCGGCCGTCCGGCCCGGATGACACCATGACGACGATGACGGACGTCCGGTCGCCGCTGCGCGCCCTCCGAGCCGCGCTCTTCGCGGTGGTGTGCGTGACCTTGGCCGCGGCGGGGCATTCGTCCATGTCTGCCCACCACCTTCCGGCCTCCACGCTGCTCGTCGCCTTCGCCGTGACGGCCGCCGTCGCCTGGACCGCCGCCGGACGCCGCAGGGGCGCCCCCGCCGTCGCGGGCTCCCTTCTCCTCCTCCAGGGCGCCCTTCACCTGACCTTCTCCGCCACCGGCGCCCACGGCGGCCACCCGGACCGCTCGTCCGCGCACGACCCGCCGGGGACCCCGCACGCCACGGCCCACGGGCCGGCGGACCAGGCAGCGACGGGTCACGGCCCCATGGCGCACGAGGCCATGGGTCATGGGGCCGTGTCTCACCAGGCGATGCACCACGGAGCCATGGCCCACGAGGCGACCGGCGCCACCCCCGCAAACCTCGACCCCACGGCCCTCGACACCACGGTCCTCGACCCCGCAGGACTCACCACCACGGGCGCGGACACCCTGGGCTTCGACGTCCTGGGCTTCGACGCCCTGGGGCCCGGCCTCCCGGACTCCCTCACCATGGGGTCCGGCGCCGGCATGCTCGCCGTCCACCTCCTCGCCGCGCTCCTCTGCGGCCTCTGGCTGGCCCACGGCGAAGCGGCCTTCTTCACCGTGGCCCGCGCGGCCCTCGCCCACGCCTTCACCCCGCTGCGCGCCCGGTGCGCGCGCGTCCTCGTCCCCGACGCCCCGCGCCCGCCGGTCCGCCGGGCGCGCCGCGACGCCCCGCGCCCCCACACCGTCACCCTCGCGCACACCCTGTCCCGGCGCGGCCCGCCCCGGCTGTCCGCACCCCGCGCCACGGCCCTCGGAGCACACGTCTGACCGGGGGTCTCCTTCCCCTGTCTGCACCGAACTCCGAGGACAGCCACGTCATGACCGTCGACGATCCCGTACGCCCCGACATCCCCGAAGCACCTCCGGCGAAGACGCCCCCGACGTCCGCCCCGAGCCGGCCCGGCACCTGGAGCGCCCTGCGCCCCCTCCTGCTGCGCCTCCACTTCTACACGGGCGTGCTCGTCGCCCCGTTCCTCCTCGTCGCCGCCGTCAGCGGCCTGCTGTACGCGCTCTCCTTCCAGGCGGAGAAGATCTACTACGCGCACGAGCTGGAGGTCCCCGTCGGCGAGAGCGTCCTGCCGCTCGCACGGCAGACGGAGGCCGCCCGCGCGGCCAACCCGAACGGCACCGTCACCGCCGTCTGGCCCGGCGCGGAACCCGGCGCGACCACCCGGGTCCTCATGGCCGACCCGGACGTCCCCGAGGAGGCCTCGACGGCCGTCTTCGTCGACCCGTACACCGGCGAGGTGCGCGGACAGCTGACCAGCTACGGCAGCTCGGGAGCCCTGCCGCTGCGCACCTGGCTGGACGAGCTCCACCGCGACCTGCACCTCGGTGAGTTCGGCCGCAACTACAGCGAACTCGCCGCCAGCTGGCTGTGGGTGACAGCCCTCGGCGGGCTGCTGCTCTGGCTCGGCCGCCGCCGCGCCGGCCGCCGCGCCCTGGTCCTTCCCGAGCGGGGCCCGAAGTCCCGCCGCCGCACCCTGTCCTGGCACGGCTCCGTCGGGCTGTGGGCGGTCACCGGCCTGGTGCTGCTCTCCGCGACCGGCCTGACCTGGTCGCGGTACGCGGGCGAGAACATCGGCACCGTCCAGGACGGTCTCGGCGGCGCGACCCCCACGCTCTCGGCGACCCTCGACGGCGGCTCCGGCGCCCCGACCGGCCACGAGGGCCACGGCGCCGGCCACACCGGGGGCGGCACCGCCCCCGGCGCCGACATCGGCCTCGACGCGGCGGTCGCGGCGGCCCGCGCGGCCGGCATCGACAGCCCGCGGATCTCCGTCGCCCTGCCCACCGCGGGCAAGGGCTACGTGGTCAAGGAGACCGACACGCAGTTCCCGGTCCAGCTGGACTCGGTGGCCGTGAACCCGGCCGACGGGGCCGTCCTCGACCGCCTCGCCTTCGCCGACTACCCGCTGCTCGCCCGGCTCACCCGCGTCGGCATCGACGCCCACACCGGCGTCTTCCTGGGCCTGTTCAACCAGCTGGCCCTCGCCGCCCTGGCGCTCGCCCTCATCCTGCTGATCCTCTGGGGCTACCGCATGTGGTGGCTCCGCCGCCCGGGCCGCCCGGTGGCGCGCGGAGCCTGGCGCAAGGTCCCGGTGACCCTGGTGCTGCCGCTCGCGGCGGCCACGGCCGTCGTCGGCTGGTTCGTCCCGCTGCTCGGTCTCAGCCTGCTGCTGTTCCTCGCCGTGGACCTCACCCTCGCCGCGGTGGCGAAGATGAGGGCCAGGGCCGGCCGGGCCGCCTGACGGACGCCCGGCTCAGGGCGTGTACTTGTAGCCGACCCGCCGCACGGTCTGGATCGTGTGGCGGTGTTCGGCGCCCAGCTTCCGCCGCAGCCGGGCCACGTGCACGTCCACCGTGCGCCCGTCGCCGACGTGCCCGTACCCCCACACCGTGGTGACCAACTGGTCGCGGGTGTGCACCCGGTGGGGGTGTGCCACCAGATGGGCCAGCAACTCGAACTCCAAGTACGTCAGGTCCAGCGCCTGCCCGTCCACGACGGCCACCCTCTGCACGTCGTCGATGCTCACCGGCCCCTGCTCCTCCACCGCCCCGGCGACCGGCGCGGGGACGGGCGCCACGGGCAGGTGCGCCTGCTGGTCGGCCGGCACCAGCACCAGGTAGCCGACCATCGGCGGCCGGCCCGGCAGGGCCGGCAGGGCGTGCTGCGGCGCCGGCAGCAGCGTCGCACCCGGCGGCAGGAAGCTCGCCACCTGCGAGAAGTCCACCACCTCGTTCGGATCGACGGCCCGCAGTCGGTGCCGGCCCGGACGAACGGCGGTCAGGGAGGGAGCGGAGGAGGCGATCTGGGTGTGCACCATGGGAGTTCAGCTCTTTCGCGCGAGGAGGAGGACGGACTTGCGTCGTACGTCGTTCGTCGTGCGCGTGGGCCGAAGGCCGCGGATCGGACCGTACCGATCGGGGCTTTAGAGGGCCGACGCGTTCATCGCGCGGCAACACACCCGGTCGAAGTCATGATGCTGTCGGGAGGGCCAGAACGGCTCCAGGTCGTGGCGACCCGTCGCGGTGTCGTTCTTCATGATGGCCATATCCCTATTGAACCAGAAGGGAATGCCCCCGACGAGCGTTTCGACCGCGGAACCCGGTGTCATCCGTCCCACATGACGGAAGAGGCGCCCACCGTGTGGAACGGTGGGCGCCTCTTCCGGAGTGCCTGCTTCAGCGGCGCTTCAACGGCTCGTCAGCGGTGGACCGGGGACGGACCGGCTGCCGGTCGGCCGCGGGATCCGCCGATCAGACCTGGCCGGCCTTGGCGAGGGCCTCGCAGCAGGTGTCGACGATGAGGCGGGTGACGACGTAGGGGTCGACGTTGGCGTTGGGGCGACGGTCCTCGATGTAGCCCTTCTGGTCCTGCTCGACCTGCCACGGGATGCGGACCGAGGCGCCGCGGTCCGAGACGCCGTAGGAGTACTCGTCCCACGGGGCGGTCTCGTGGAGGCCGGTGAGGCGCTCGTCGATGCCGGCGCCGTAGTTCTTGACGTGGTCGAGCGGCTTGGAGCCCTGGCCGAGGGACTCGCAGGCGGTGATGATGGCGTCGTAGCCCTCGCGCATCGCCTTGGTGGAGAAGTTGGTGTGCGCGCCCGCGCCGTTCCAGTCGCCCTTGACCGGCTTGGGGTCGAGGGTGGCGGAGACGTTGAAGTCCTCGGACGTGCGGTAGAGCAGCCAGCGGGCGACCCACAGCTGGTCGGAGACCTCCAGCGGGGACAGCGGGCCGACCTGGAACTCCCACTGGCCGGGCATGACCTCGGCGTTGATGCCGGAGATGCCGAGACCGGCCTTCAGGCAGTTCTCCAGGTGCGCCTCGACGATCGGGCGGCCGTGGATCTCGTCCACGCCGACGCCGCAGTAGTAGCCGCCCTGCGGGGCCGGGAAGCCGTTGACCGGGAAGCCGAGCGGGCGGGTGCCCTCGAAGAAGGTGTACTCCTGCTCGATGCCGAAGATGGGCTCCTGCGCGCCGTAGGTCGCGGCGACCTCGGCGAGCGCGGCGCGGGTGTTCGACTCGTGCGGCGTCATGTCCGTGTTGAGGACCTCGCACAGGACGAGGACGTCGTTGCCGCCGCGGATCGGGTCGGGGCAGACGAAGACCGGCTTGAGGACGCGGTCCGAGGCGTGGCCCTTGGCCTGGTTCGTGCTGGAACCGTCGAAGCCCCAGATCGGCAGCTCGTCGAGCGCGAGGCCCTCGCCGGCGATGATCTTCGTCTTGGAGCGAAGCTTCGCGGTCGGCTCGGTGCCGTCGATCCAGATGTACTCAGCCTTGAAGGTCACGGGGCCTCATCCTTTGGCGTGCTGCTGCGGGGTTCCGCTGCGGCTCGCGGCACTGCGAGAAGCTGCGGTCTCTGCGCTGACTGCGCTGTTTGTGTTCGACCGCAGCTTGGCAACACGGGATTTCCCGTCGGTTGCCCGTTTGTGAACCCCGTGTTACTCAGCTTTCCTGATTTTCGCGCAGCCGCTGTGCGACCACGTGCGCGTCGAGCAGCCCGCCGAGCCCCGCCGACCGGATCCGGCGCACGACCTCCTCGTACGAGGTGCCCAGCGCCTCCGCCGTCCGCCCCAGGTGCCAGTCGTGCGCGTCCAGCCGCCGCAGCAGGTACCCCTTGCGGATCTGGTTCTCCGACAGCCGGAACGTCTTCAGGTACGCCGTCCGGCCCTTGTGGTCGGTGATCAGCTCCCCGATGTGCTGCTCCTGCCCGCCGCGCAGGAACGGCGGCAGGAACCGGTACAGGGCGAACGGCCCCGTCCGCTGCACGCGCGAGAAGGCGTAGGGCGTCTCCAGGAGGTCCCGCGCCATCAGCCCGTCGTGCGCCGCCGTCCAGGCCCGCTCCTGCTCCCGTGCCGCCGCCCGCAGGTCCGCGAGGGAGCGGATGCCGCCGACGCCGTCCCGGATCCGGGCCGTGAACTCCGGCACCGGCGCGCCGTAGTGCGCGTACTGGTGCACCAGCTCGCCGTACAGGTCCTCCACCAGCGTCGGGTGCAGCCGCCGGTAGTCCTCCGGGTGCGGCACGACGAAGGCCGCGGCCAGCGCGTCCGCCACGTACAGCAGCAGCCCGCACTGCCCCGGATGGAGTTCGAAGATCCGCAGCGCCTCGCCGAGCCCCGGCACGGCCCACCCGGCGTACGCCGCCTCCGCGCGCGGCGAGAGACCGCGCCGCACCGCCTCCCGCGACCAGTCGTCCCAGACCACGGACGGCCCGCCGAAGTGCAGCGCGAGGTAGCCCTCCAGCGCCAGGTGGAGCGGCAGGAACCGCAGCCGGCGCTCGCCCTGGCGCCGCTTCGCCATCCGGTGCAGCCGGCGCACCGGCATGCCCGGCGGAGCGCCCTCGACGCCGAGTCGCGTCCCGTACGCCGCCTGCTCGGCGCCCTTGCCCGTGCCGCTCCAGTCGGCGACGAAGCCGTGCGGCACGTACGACGTGTAGACCGTCCGGCCGCCGAGGTCCACCGTCGCCGGGCCGTGTCCCCCGTACACGGCCCCGTACGCCTCCCGGTGCAGCCGCAGCCCGGCCACCGGCTCGGCCCGCACCAGCGGCACGAGCCGCACCCCGCCCCACACCTGCGCCGGACGCGCGTCGAGACCGGTCAGATCGATCCGGGTCATGCCCCGGCCCCCTTCAGGAACAGCTCCACCCGGCGGTCCAGATACGCCCGCAGTTCCGCGAAGCCCGTGCGGCCCTCCGCGAACTGCGCCAGCTCCACCAGTGCCGGGAGATCCTCCGCGTCCCGGATGCCGGCCGTCGGCACGCTCGGCGCCAGCCGGCGCACGTCGAAGCTCCCGGCGTCGTATACGGGGTTGAGGTGGACCACGCTGGTCCGCCGCTCCGGGTCGAGCCGCGTGCGCCACACCCGCAGGACCTCGCCCGCCAGCCCCGGCGGCGCGTTGTCCCAGCCGTCCGAGACCACCACCAGCCGCTCGGGCCCGGTCTCCAGGGCGTCCAGGATCCGCGTCCCGAGCGGCGTCGGACCGGCCGGCCGCACCATCAGCGGATCGTCGCCGCCCGAGGTCCACAGCCCCGTGTACGCCCCCGGCGCGGCGAGTGCCTCCAGGAGGAAGTGGCAGCCCAGCGCCACGGCCAGCGGACGGCGCCGCTTCACCGCCGAACCGGACGAGGAGAAACTGTCGTCGAGCACGGCCGCCACCCGCCCCCAGCTCCCGGCGTACGGCCCCGCCGCACGCCGCGCCGAGGCGCGCAGCGCCCGCGTGAGCCCGGCCCGCCGCGCGACGCGCTCGGCGAGCGGCAGCGCGAGCACGTACAGCGCGAGCCGGGTCAGCGGCATCACCGACAGATCGGTCCCCGCGCCCGCCGCCCGCTCGGTCCGCAGCCGTTCGAGCCGGGTCATGCGGGGCGCGATCCGCTCCAGGAAGAGCGCGCGCGGCACCCCGTGCTTCGCCGCGAACCCCTCGGCGACCGTGAACGGCAGCTCGTACAGGGCGGACTGCTCGTAGTGGGCCCGCCGGTGCGCGTCCAGCGTCGGGTTCCCGTACCGGACCCGGCGGCCCGGAGCGAAGAGGAAGTCGCCCGTCTCGGCGTCGGCCGGCGGGGCGTGGACGTGCCGCACGGCCGTCTTCAGCCCCGTGCGGTACTTCACCGCGTCCAGCGCCGGATCGGGGCGCGCCGCGAGCCACCCGCGCACGATCGCGCGCGTCCGCCGGTTGTTGACCCCGGCGGCCCGCAGCGCGCGGAACAGCCGGTACACCCGCTGCGGCGGCAGCAGCGCCAGCCGCGCCGCGATCAGCCGGCCCTCGGCCCGCTTCTCCTCGGGCCCGCCGGCCTCGTCCGCGGTGCGCAGCAGCCACTCGACGATCAGCGCCGCGTTGTGGTGGTTGATGTCGAGGGCGAGCGCCGCCGCGTACACCGGCCGGTAGTTGACCCGTACGTACGCGTGGACGAAGCCCAGCGAGAAGCCCTGCTCCGCGGCCGAGGAGCGGAACTCCCGCTGCCCGGTGGCGGTCACGGCCGCGTTGACGAAGAGCAGCACGTCCTCTGCCGCGACCAGCTCGGACACGGTCCTCTCCCTCCCCCTGGGGGCCGGCCGGGGAATGAGGGCGCGAACAGCGAAGACGTTGCTTCAGAGGCAGGTTCCGGAAGTCGCACCGGAGTCCCGCGGCCGGCCACGGAACGCTACCACCCGGCCGGGGGAGGCCCGCCAGTGCATTTCGGGGCGGAGGGGTGTCCGGCCGCGGCGTGCGCCGCAGGCCGGACAGGCCGTGCGCCGGATCGGCGGGCGGGTCGTGCGCCGGGCCGATGACCGTGCCGTGTGCCGTGTGCCGTGTGCCGGGTCGGCGGCGGGGGTCCGGGTCCGGCCGCCGGACACCCCGACCGGCTGTCGGCGGCACCCGGCAGACTGGCCCCATGGCGAAGCAGCTGGGCGCGAAGCCCCGTATCGGTCTCCTCGGCACCGGCCCCTGGGCCGCCCGGACGCACGCTCCGGCGATCGCCGGGCACGCCGGCGTCGAGTTCAGCGGCGTGTGGGGCAGGCGCCCCGAGGCGGCGGCCGCGCTGGCCGCGGCGTCGGGCACGCGCGCGTACGACGAGGTGGACGCCCTTCTCGCGGTGAGCGACGCCGTCGCGCTGGCGCTCCCGCCGGACGTCCAGGCCCCCCTCGCGGTGCGGGCCGCCGAGGCCGGCTGCCACGTCCTCCTGGACAAGCCGGTCGCCACGACGGTGGACGGCGCCCGCGCGGTGGCCGAGGCGGTGGAGGCGGCCGGGGTCGCCTCCGTCGTCTTCTGCACGCTGAGGTTCGCGGAGCCGACGGCCCGCTGGATCGAGGAGCGGGCGGCGGCGGGCGGCTGGTTCCTGGGCGAGGCGCACTGGCTGGGCTCGCTGTACGGCCCCGGTTCCGACAGCGTGTACGCGGCCTCCCCCTGGCGGCGGGAGAAGGGCGGCCTGTGGGACGTCGGCCCGCACGTCCTGTCGGTCTACCTGCCCGTCCTCGGGGACGTCACGGCGATCACGGCGGCTCCCGGCCCGGGCGACACCCACCACCTGGTCCTGCGGCACGCGTCGGGCGCCGGCAGCACGGCCACCCTCACCCTCGGAGCGCCGCCGGAGGCGGCGGAGGCGGCCCTCACCCTGTACGGGACGGACGGCCGCGCGGAGATGCCGTCGTGGGACGGCGCGCTGGGCGCGTTCGGCGCGGCCGTCGACGCCCTCGTCACGGCGGCCCGCACCGGCACCCCCCACCCCTGCGACGCCCGCTTCGGCCTGCGTCTGACGGAGATCCTGACGGAGGCGGAGGCCCGGGCCGCCGGGGCGGCCCTGCCGCAGCCGTAGCGGCGGGTGCGCGCGGCCCCCGGGGCCGGAACCGGTCACGGTGTCGAGGCGGTCCGGGAGCCGGTGGCCCCGGTCGTCCTGGTCCGCCGCCCCGGCCGGGCACGGCACCCCCCGGCCCGTCACCCCGGTCGCCCGGACGTCTGCCCGCGGCCCCCGCCCACGCTCTCGGCCAGCGCGGCGCACAGGGCGGTGAGCGCGGCCCCGAACAGCCGCTCCGGCGGGGTCGCGTAGCCGACCACCAGGCCGTCGCGGTGGCCGGGGCCGGGCGCGTCGGGGTGGCGGTAGGAGGCCAGGCCGTCGACGGCGACCCCGTGCCGGGCGGCGGCGGCGAGGGCGGCCTGCTCGGTGCCGGGCGGCAGCTCCAGGACGGCGTGGAGCCCGGCGGAGATGCCCGTCGCCCGCACCTGCGGGACGTGGTCGGCGAGCGCGGCCGTGAGCCGGTCGCGGCGGGCCCGGTGCCGCTGGCGCATGCGGCGGACGTGCCGGTCGTAGCCGCCGGAGACGAGGAGGTCGGCGAGGGTGAGCTGGTCCGTGGCCGAGGAGTAGGGCTCGCGTTCCCCCTTGGCCGCGACGACGGGGTCCACGAGCGCGGCCGGCAGGCACATCCAGCCGATCCGCAGCATGGGGGAGAGGCTCTTGCTGACCGAGCCGACGAGGACGGTCCGCTCGGGATCGAGACCCTGGACGGCGCCGACGGGCCGCCGGTCGTAGCGGAACTCCCCGTCGTAGTCGTCCTCCACGACGAGCCCGGCGGACCGGCGCGCCCACTCCAGGGCGCCCGCGCGCCGCTCCGGGTGGAGGGGGCCGCCGGTGGGGAACTGGTGGGCGGGGGTGAGCAGTACCGCGGCCGCCGAGGGCGGGATCTCGGCGACCCGGGCCCCGTCCGCGTCGACGGGGACGGGGAGAGTGGTGACCCCGGCCTCGGCGAGCAGGCCCCGGTGGAACGGCAGTCCGTACGCCTCGACGGCCCAGGGCCCGGACGCGCCGGTCACCCGGGCCAGCAGCCGCAGCGCGTGGGCGGCGCCGGAGCAGACGACGATCCGGTCGGGGTCGGTCCGCACGCCGCGGGCCCGGGCGAGGTAGGCGGCGAGCGCCCGGCGCAGTTCGAGGCGGCCGCGCGGGTCGCCGATGCCGAACGCCTCGTGCGGCGCCGCCGTCAGGGCCCGCCGGGCCGCCGCCAGCCAGGCCCCGCGGGGGAAGGAGCCGGGATCGGGCCTGCCCTGGACGAGGTCGTACGGGGGCGGGGGCGGCGCGGCCGCGCGCGTCGGCCCGGGGGCGGGTGCGGCGACCCGGTCGGCCACGCGGGTGCCGGACCCCTGGCGGGCGGTGAGCCATCCCTCGGCGACGAGCTCGGCGTACGCGTCGGCGACCGTGTTGCGGGCGACTCCCAGATCGGCGGCGAGCGACCGATAGGGCGGCAGCCGCGTCCCCGGGGCCAGCCGCCCGCTCCGGACCGCCTCGCGCAGCGCCCGGATCAGCGCGGCCCGCCGGCTTCCGCCCGCGGCCTGCTCCAGGTGCAGGTCGATCCCGAGCCCGCCGGCCGCCGTGTCCTCCACCCCGCTCACCGTGCCCCCTCGTTCCTCGCCGGGCGCGGTCTCAGCGGGACAGCGCGTCGCGCACGGCGTCCTCGGAGCGGGCCACGACGGCGGTGCCGTCCTCCGCGGTGATGATCGGCCGCTGGATGAGCCGGGGGTGTCCGGCGAGGGCCTCGATCCACCGGTCGCGGTGCTCCGCGTCCCGGGGCCATTCCTTCAGCCCGAGCTCCTTGGCGTCGGCCTCCTGGGTCCGGGTGATGTCCCACGGTTCGAGGCCGAGCCGGCCGAGGACCTGCCGGATCTCGTCGGCCGAGGGCACGTCCTCCAGGTAGCGCCGCACCGTGTAGTCGGCGCCTTCGGCGTCGAGCAGGGTGAGGGCGCTCCGGCACTTGGAACAGGCGGGATTGATCCAGATCTCCATACCCCACACGGTACCCCCCACGCCCTTGTCCACCACCCCCCAAACCCTGTCTGGCCAGGGGCGATTGTCAGTGGGGGCCTCTAAAATAGGGGGTGAAGGTGAGGGTCCCGGGGAGGGCCCCCATCCCACTGTTCGTCAGGAGGTAGCCCATGGCTCTCGCCGCGATCCGGACGCCGTCCATCGAACCCTGGAAGCCCCTCCAGCGGAGGCCCCTGCCCGCGGGCCGTCCCCGCGAGTGGTACGTGACGCACAACCGCCGTCTCAAGGCCATGCGCCTCGCCATCGCCCTCCTCGACGCGGGCGTCTACCTCCCGTCGAAGGCGACCAACGCGACCATACGCACCACCGCCGAGTCCGTCGGCATCCACCCGCCCTCCGACACCACCTGCCGCATGGTCCGCGCCCTCATCCGCTACGGCCGCTGACCCCGGGCCGTCTCCCGCCGCACGACGACGGCGAAGGCCGCCGCCCCGGTGTTCCGGGGTGGCGGCCTTCGGTGCGTGCGGGGTGCGGCCTAGAGGTCGAAGTAGAGCTCGAACTCGTGGGGGTGCGGGCGGAGCTGGATCGGGGCGATCTCGTGGGTCCGCTTGTAGTCGATCCAGGTCTCGATGAGGTCGGAGGTGAAGACACCGCCGGCCTGGAGGTACTCGTTGTCGTCCTCGAGGGCGCGGAGGACGGCCTCCAGGTTGGTCGGGACCTGCTGGACGTTGGCGTGCTCCTCGGGAGCGAGCTCGTACAGGTCCTTGTCGATCGGCTCCGCGGGCTCGATCTTGTTCTTGATGCCGTCGAGGCCCGCGAGGAGCAGGGCGGAGAAGGCGAGGTACGGGTTCGAGGACGGGTCCGGCGCGCGGAACTCGACGCGCTTGGCCTTCGGGTTCGAGCCCGTGATCGGGATGCGCATGGCGGCGGAGCGGTTGCGCTGCGAGTACACCATGTTGACCGGGGCCTCGAAGCCCGGGACCAGGCGGTGGTACGAGTTCACCGTCGGGTTGGTGAAGGCGAGCAGCGACGGGGCGTGCTTGAGGATGCCGCCGATGTAGTAGCGGGCGGTGTCCGAGAGGCCCGCGTAGCCGGTCTCGTCGTAGAACAGCGGGTCGCCGTTGGACCAGAGCGACTGGTGCACGTGCATGCCCGAGCCGTTGTCGCCGAAGATCGGCTTCGGCATGAAGGTCGCGGTCTTGTTGTTGCGCCAGGCGACGTTCTTCACGATGTACTTGAAGAGCATCAGGTCGTCGGCCGCGGCGAGCAGCGTGTTGAACTTGTAGTTGATCTCGGCCTGGCCGGCGGTGCCGACCTCGTGGTGCTGGCGCTCGACCTGGAGGCCGACGTTCTCCAGCTCCAGGGAGATCTCGGAGCGCAGGTCGGCGAAGTGGTCGACCGGCGGGGCCGGGAAGTAGCCGCCCTTGTAGCGGACCTTGTAGCCGCGGTTGTTCTCCTCCGCACCGGTGTTCCAGGCGCCGGCCTCGGAGTCGATGTGGTAGAAGCCCTGGTTCGCCGAGGTCTCGAAGCGGACCGAGTCGAAGACGTAGAACTCGGCCTCGGGGCCGAAGTACGCGGTGTCGGCGATGCCGGTGGAGGCGAGGTACGCCTCGGCCTTCTTCGCGATGTTGCGCGGGTCACGGCTGTACTGCTCGCCCGTGATCGGGTCGTGGATGAAGAAGTTGATGTTCAGCGTCTTGTCACGGCGGAAGGGGTCCACGCGGGCCGTCGACAGGTCGGCGCGGAGCGCCATGTCGGACTCGTGGATCGCCTGGAAGCCGCGGATCGACGAGCCGTCGAAGGCGAGCTCCTCCGCCGGGTCGAAGGCCGTCGCCGGGATCGTGAAGTGCTGCATCACGCCCGGGAGGTCGCAGAAGCGGACGTCGACCATCTTGACGTCGTTGTCCTTGATGAACTTCTGGACCTCGTCGGCGTTCTGGAACCCGTGCTTCTCGGACATCCAACTCCTCCTACTCCCGGCCCGGGGAGGGGCGGGGTTTGCAGCTCGGTCGTGCGGCCAGTGCGGTGGCACACGCTGGACCCGACCATAGGCAGACGGGATTTCTCAAGCATGACCCAATTGTTTCGTCGAAGTTAACCGGGGTGGGTGCCGCGGCGCACCCCGGGCGCGCGGTGCCGCCGTACGCGTACCCGGGCCGAACTGATCAAAAACGGGCGCAGTACCGTGGTCGGGTGGACAACAGGCAAGCACTCGGATCTTGGCTCTCCGGCCCCCGCGCGGCGGCCGAGGACGCAGGCGTCGACTTCGGCTACCGCGGTGAGCAGCTCGGGCTGCCCGAGGAGGGGCCCGGTTCCATCGCCCGCCCCGGACGGCGGCTCGGCGCCCTGGCCGTCGACTGGGCCCTCTGCATGCTGATCGCATACGGCCTGATCACCGACGGCTATGACCAGGCGACGGGCAACTGGGCCCTCGGCATCCTCCTGGTGCTGAGCGTGCTGACGGTCGGCACCGTCGGCTCGACGCCCGGCAAGCGCCTCTTCGGGCTGCGGGTCGCCTCCGTGCACGGTGGCCGCCTGGGCCCGGCGCGGGTCGCCCTCCGCTCCGTGCTGGTCTGCCTCGCCCTCCCGGCCCTCATCTGGGACCGCGACGGCCGCGGCCTCCACGACCGCCTCTCCGGCGCCGTCCAGGTGCGCATCTGACCGCCCTCCCCGCGCCGCCGGCGCGGGGACACGAGGAAGGCCCCGGACCGACGGTCCGGGGCCTTCCTCGTGTGTGGGGTGGGATCAGCGCGTCTTTCCGCCACGCGGCATCCGCATGCCCTTCGGCATCGGACCCTTGGGCAGCGGCATGTTGCTCATGAGGTCGCCCATCGCCCGCAGCCGGTCGTTGGCTGCGGTCACCTGGGGGCCGGTGAGCACGCGGGGCAGCTTGAGCATGGTGGTGCGCACCTTCTTCAGCGGCACCTGGCCCTCGCCGTCGCCGACGATGATGTCGTGCACCGGCACGTCCACCACGACGCGGTTCATGCGCTTCTTCTCGGCCGCGAGCAGCGTCTTGACCCGGTTCGGGTTGCCCTCGGCCACCAGGACGATGCCCGCCCGGCCGACCGCGCGGTGCACGACGTCCTGGCTGCGGTTCATCGCGACCGCGGGGGTCGTGGTCCAGCCCCGTCCGACGTTCTGGAGCACCGCCGCGGCCGCGCCCGGCTGGCCTTCCATCTGTCCGAAGGCCGCGCGCTCCGCGCGCCGCCCGAACACGATGGCCGCCGCCAGGAGCCCCAGGACGAAGCCCAGGATGCCCAGATAGACCGGATGACCGATGAGGAAGCCGATCCCGAGGAGGACACCGAGTACCACGATGCCCACGCCCGCGACGACCAGACCGACCTTCGGGTCGGCCTTCCGGGTCATCTGGTACGTGAGGGCGATCTGCTTCAGTCGCCCTGCGTTCGCAGCGTCAGCGCTGCCCGTGTTTGCCTTCCTCGCCATGTCCTGAAGTTTACGTGGCTCGCGAGGTGCGCCCGGACGCGGCCTCCATCACATGGTGAGCCTCGACCCGGTCCTTGGCGCGGCGGCGGTCCTCCAGGACGGAGTTCCAGGCGTTGCGCCGTGCGGTGCGCTGTCCGGCGCCCAGGAGCAGCGCCTCCACGGCCTTCAGGGCGTCGGTGACGGACGGGATCGCGGTGACGCGGACGTGCGTCGATGCGGCCGGCATGCGGGGTCCTCCCTCGATTGCGGGTGAGACGAGGTGGGGGTGTGAGCGGGTGGTGGCGGTGAGTGAATCCAGGCTCACAGATCGGTGTTACCAGGGCGTGACCCGGTGGTCAAACACTGATGAAACGTTGATGAGCCCGGTCGGGCGAGCGCCGGAACGCCGGTGCGGCCCGTACCCCCCGCTGAGCTGCGGGGCCGTACGGGCCGCACCGGATTCGGCCACTACTGACCGGTAACTACTTGTGCGCGGATTCACACGGACGCCGCGCCCGCCGCGTGCCGTCTCAGACGGCCTGCGTGGCGTTGTCCACGGCGCCGCGCTTCTCGATCGCCTGCTGGAACAGCCGGCCCGCGCGGTACGACGAACGGACCAGCGGGCCCGACATCACTCCGGAGAAGCCGATCTCGTCGGCCTCCTCCTTCAGCTCCACGAACTCCTGCGGCTTCACCCAGCGCTCGACGGGGTGGTGCCGGACGGAAGGGCGCAGGTACTGGGTGATCGTGATGAGCTCGCAGCCCGCGTCGTGCAGCTGCTGGAGCGCCTCGCTGATCTCCTCGCGGGTCTCGCCCATGCCGAGGATCAGGTTCGACTTCGTGACCAGACCGTAGTCACGGGCCTGGGTGATGACGTCCAGGGAGCGCTCGTAACGGAAACCGGGACGGATCCGCTTGAAGATCCGCGGCACCGTCTCGACGTTGTGCGCGAAGACCTCGGGGCGGGAGGCGAAGACCTCCGCCAGCAGCTCCGGCACCGCGTTGAAGTCGGGGGCCAGCAGCTCGACCTTGGTGCGGCCGTCGGCGCGGCCCGCCGTCTGCTGGTGGATCTGGCGCACGGTCTCCGCGTACAGCCAGGCGCCGCCGTCCTCCAGGTCGTCGCGCGCGACGCCGGTGATGGTGGCGTAGTTCAGGTCCATCGTGACGACCGACTCACCGACCCGGCGCGGCTCGTCACGGTCCAGCGCCTCGGGCTTGCCCGTGTCGATCTGGCAGAAGTCGCAGCGCCGGGTGCACTGGTCACCGCCGATGAGGAAGGTGGCCTCGCGGTCCTCCCAGCACTCGAAGATGTTGGGACAGCCCGCCTCCTGGCAGACCGTGTGCAGACCCTCGCTCTTCACGAGGCCCTGCATCTTCGTGTACTCCGGACCCATCTTCGCGCGGGTCTTGATCCACTCGGGCTTGCGCTCGATGGGGGTCTGGGCGTTCCGGACCTCCAGGCGCAGCATCTTGCGTCCGTCGGGGGCGACTGCGGACACATCGGCTCCTGTAGCTTCGATTCTTCGGCGCACACCAGGGTACGCCGTTGCTTCCCATGCCTTACTACGTCTGGCCAACCTCTGGCCAGGGCCCTGCATTCCTCCGGGCGCTCCTCAGGCCGAGGCCGGTTCCACCGGACGCTCGATCTCGCGCGGCTTCAGCTCCGCCTGCTCCAGGACCTCCCGCAGGTGGCGCTCCACGACCGGGAGCACCTCCTCGATCGACAGGTCGCGGCCCAGTTCGTTGGCGAGCGAGGTGACGCCCGCGTCGCGGATGCCGCACGGGATGATCCGGTCGAACCAGGCGTTGTCCGGGTTCACGTTCAGGGCGAAGCCGTGCATGGTGACGCCCTTGGCGACCCGGATGCCGATGGCGGCGAGCTTGCGGTCCTCGCGGCGCTGGCCGGCGTTGGACGGGGCGTACTCGGGGCCGTTCAGGCGCGGGTCGAACTCCTCGTCCGTCAGCCGCGGGTCGAAGTCGAGCGACAGCCCGCCGAGCGACGGCCGCTGCTCGACCGGATCGCCCAGGACCCAGACCCCGCTGCGCCCCTCGACCCGCGTCGTCTCCACGCCGAACTCGGCGGCCGCGCGGATCAGGGCCTCCTCCAGACGGCGGACGTGGGCGACGACGTCCACCGGACGGGGCAGCTTCATGATCGGGTAGCCGACGAGCTGGCCGGGGCCGTGCCAGGTGATCTTGCCGCCGCGGTCCACGTCCACGACCGGCGTCCCGTCGAGCGGGCGCTCGCTCTCCGCCGTGCGCCGGCCGGCCGTGTAGACCGGCGGGTGCTCCAGGAGCAGACAGGTGTCGTCGATCTCGTCGGCGAACCGCGCGGCGTGCACTTCGCGCTGCCTGTCCCAGGCCACCTGGTACTCGACGGCGTCCGCGCCGAACCCCAGGCGGACGAATCGCAGCTCACTCACGGCCATGCCTCCTCCTGAGTGCCGGGACCGGGGACCGGGGATCATCCCGGGCCGGTGCGGCACCATGCGTCATTCGCGCCCATGCCACTGTACGGCGGTCGGCGGGGCGCACCTCCGGCAGGTGACCGGGGACGCCTACGTCAGCGATGCCATCAATCCTCACACGATCGGATGAATGTGGGGCGAAGGTGGCGGTACGGGCCGTCCGGACCGCTAAATTCACGCCGTTCCATGAGGGTCCGACGGGGCTGCCGCCGGGACCCGGAAGGCAGGAGACCGCACAGCTGATGACGGAACGACCACCGCAGCGCATCCCGAACCGCCAGCTCGCCGCACTCATCGCGGAAGCCGGGTTCTCCAACGCGGGTCTCGCCAGACGGGTCGACCAGCTCGGTCTCGAACACGGCCTCGACCTGCGCTACGACAAGACCTCCGTGACCCGCTGGCTCCGCGGCCAGCAGCCGCGCGGCACCACCCCCGCCCTCATCGCCGAGGTCTTCACCCGCCGCCTCGGCCGCCGGCTCTCCGCCCAGGACCTCGGCCTCGACGCCTGCGCCCCCGTCTACGCGGGCCTGGAGTTCGCGGCCACCCCCGAGGAGGCCGTCGACATCGTCAGCGGCCTCTGGCGCAAGGACTCCGGCAGCCACGCCGAACTCCGCAAGATCGCCTTCACCCCGGCGGGCCTCGTCGTCCCCAGCCGCGACTGGCTCATCGGCCGCGCCGACGACCGCGTCGCCCGCGGCGAACCCGCCCCCGGCACCGCCCGGCCCGCCGCCGCACCCCCGCACGACCCCCGCGTCCCCGCCCAGGGCCGCTTCTCCGTCCCGCGCCAGCGCGGCACGGACCGCGGGCCCGGCCAGCGGGTGACCACCGGGGACATCGCCGCCCTGCGCTCCGTCGGCGAACTCTTCCGCACCCTCGACCACGCCTACGGCGGCGGCCACGCCCGCCAGGCACTCGTCCGCTACCTGGAACACGAGGCCGAACCCATGCTGCGCGGCACCTACGGGGAGTCCGTCGGCCGCCGCCTCTTCGCCGCCGTCGCCGACCTCACCCGGCTCGCCGGCTGGACGTCCTACGACATCGCCGCCCACGGCCTCGCCCAGCGCTACTTCGTCCAGGCCCTCCGCCTCGCCCAGGCCGCCGGCGACCGCGCCTACGGCTCGTACGTGCTCCTCACCATGAGCTGCCAGGCCGTCTACCTCGGCCACGGCCGCGAGGCCGTCCAGCTCGCCCGGGTCGCCCAGCAGGGCGTCGGACCCGCCGCGCCGCCCGTCGTCCAGGCGATGCTCCACGCCATCGAGGCCCGCGGACACGCCGTCCTCGGCGAGGCCCGCGCCTGCAGCGCCTCCCTCGTCCGCGCCGAGCGCGCCCTCGAAGCCGCCCGGCCCGGCGACGACGTGCCCTACTGGGCCCGCATGTTCGACGAGGCCCAGCTCGCCGACGAACTCGGCCACTGCCACCGCGACCTCCAGCAGTACCGGCCCGCCGCCCAGCACGCCGAACGCGCCCTCCAGCTCCGTGCCCCCGGCTACGCCCGCAGCCGCCTCTTCTGCCGGGTCGTCCTCGCCACCTCCCGCCTCGCCCTCGGTGAGCTCGACCAGGCCTGCGCGCTCGGGGCCGAGGCCGCCCAGCAGGCATCCGAGATGCGGTCCGCCCGCGCCGTCGAGTACGTCCGCGACTTCGAGCGGCGCCTGGAGCCCTACCGCGACGCCGCCGCCGCGCGCACCTACCGGGACCGCGTGGCCACCCTCGGCTGACCCCGCCACCCCCCGCCCCGGGCGAGACCGGGCCGGCCCTCCGTGTGGGCGGGCACACGGGACGGCGCGCTCGGCCGCGCCTCCGCCCCTGGTTCCTCGACCCGCACCAGCTGTGCGTGGCACAACGGGGTGCGGGTCCAGGCCCTAGGGGAGTGCCGCCCCGGCGGGACAGTCGCCCAGAGCGGGACGGGGCGCCGGACACGGTCAGGCGGCCTGGGGGCGGGGGTGGGGGAGGGACGGGGGGAGGCCGAGGTCGGAGAGGACGGCGGAGGCGGCACGGTGACCTGAGGTCAGCGCGCCGTAGGCGGTGCTGGTGGCCCGGTGGTCGCCGCAGACGTAGAGCCCCGCGAGGAGGCGGACGGAGCGGCGGGCGTCGTGCGGGGGAGCCATGACGGGCACGGCGTCGCGGGTGTGGTGGAGGGCCAGCAGCTCCCATTCGTCGGTGGACGTGCCGTACAGCGTGGCGAGGTGCTTGCGGACGCGCCGCTCGGTGTCGTCGGGCGGAGTGCCCAGCACCGTGGAGGTGACGAGGGTCCGGCCGGCGGGGGCGCGGCTGGGGTCGACGGCGCTCATGACGGCGGTGTGGGCCACGGGCCCGCCGGGGTCGGACTCCAGGAGCAGGGTGGGGTCGGTGGTGGGCGCGACCGGGGCGGTGTGGTGGAGGACGGTCAGGGGGTGGAAGGCCGGGACCCGCAGGCCCGGCAGGAGCGCGGCGGCCGACCGTGCGCCGGTGGCGAGGATCATCGAGCGGCAGCCGATCACGCCGTGCTCGGCCGTGGTGACCCGGGAGACGGACGCCTCGGTGACCCGTACGCCGGTGCGGACGGTGCCCGGCGGCAGGGTGGCGGCGAGCCGTTCGGGCAGCGCCGCCGAGCCGCCCTCGGGGGCGGAGAGCCGGCCGCGGGCGAACGCGCGGAGGACCAGGTCCGCCTGACGGCTCGACGTGCGGAGGTCGGGGTCGGCGAGGAGCGCCGCGAGCAGGGGGCGCAGGACGCCCTGGACGGTCCGGGCGGGCAGCCGGGCGGTGAGTGCCTCGCGGGCGGTCCGCTCGGGGCGGGCGAGGAGCCGCTGTGTCGTCGTCGCGGCGAGCCGGACGAGGCTGGCGCTGAGCCGGGCCTGGTCCAGGGAGGCGGCCGGATGCCGGGGGGCGCTCGCGAGGGCGCGCGCCACGCTGAACGCTCCCCCCACGCTCCGGTGGCCGCCGCCGCGGGGGACGCCGGGGGTCCGCCGCGGGTGCGGTGCGCCCCAGCGGGCGTACCGGCCGTCGGTGTGCACGAGCACCCCGGGCCCGAAGGGCCGCAGGGCGAGGCCGTCGAGGCCCGGCAGGGCACGCAGCTCCTCGTGCGACAGGGTGAGCAGCGGTCCCACCCGGTCGAGGAGGAAGCCGTCGACGGCGTCGGTGGCCATCCGGCCCCCGATCCGCGGCTCGGCCTCCAGGACGGCGACGGAGACTCCGGCGCCGGTCAGCCGGTGGGCGGCCGCGAGCCCCGCGATCCCGGCTCCCACGATCACGACGTCGACGTTCTCCACGACGTCCGTACGCTGTGCGGTCCTTGCGCTGTCTGCGCTGCTGAGCACGTGCCCCTCCCCAGGTCGGCGCGGCCGGTGGGAGGCCTATGCCCCCAACGAGCCTCCGGAATGCCCGCGTTCGCCGTTCGGGTCGAGCCTAGGCAGCGCTCCCACGGGTGCCAGCCGCGCGTACCGGGGTGGCTGCGGCACGGGGGAGCACGGAGGCGCCGAGGGCCGGTCGGGTGCCGTCAGCGGGCCGCCGCGCGGATCGCGTCGTCGATGGTGGGGAAGGCGAACTCGAAGCCGGATTCGAGGAGGCGGGAGGGGAGGACGCGCTGACTGCCGAGGACGTCCTGGGCGAAGTCGCCGAGGACGAGCCGGAGGGCGGGGGCGGGGACGGTGAGGAGGGCGGGCCGGTGGAGGACGCGGCTCATGGCGGCGGTGACCTCGCGGTTGGTGACCGGTTCGGGGGCGGTGAGGTTGACGGGGCCGGAGAGGGAGGGGGTGTCGACGAGGTGGCGCAGGGCGGCGACCTCGTCGTGCAGGGAGATGTGGGACCAGTACTGGCGGCCGTCGCCCATGCGGCCGCCGAGCCCGGCGCGGAAGACGGGGAAGAGGCGACCCCAGGCGCCACCCTCGCGGGCGACGACGAGACCGGTGCGGGCGTAGGCGACGCGGATGCCGGCTTCCTCGGCGGGGGCGGCGGCGGCCTCCCACTCGACGCAGACGGAGGGGAGGAAGCCGGTGCCGGCGGGGGCGCTCTCGTCGACGGCGCGGTCGCCGGTGTCGCCGTACCAGCCGAGGGCGGTGCCGCAGACGAGGGTCTGCGGCGGCTGGGCGAGGGAGGCGAGGGCCTCGGCGACGGCGCGGGTGCCGAGGACGCGGCTGTCGCGGATCTCCCGCTTGTACGCCTCGGTCCAGCGGCGTTCGCCCACGCCGGCGCCGGCCAGGTGGACGACGGCGTCGACGCCGACGAGCCCGGCGGCGTCGACGTACAGCCGCTTGGGGTCCCATTCGACCTCGTCGGCGGTCCTGGCCGGGTGCCGGACGAGACGGAGGACGTCGTGGCCGTCGGCGCGCAGGGAGCGGACGAGGGCGGAGCCGATGAGCCCGGAGGCGCCGGTGACGGCGACACGCTTGCGGGTGGCGGAACGCTGCATGGGCCCATCCTGCCCCTTCCGGGCCGCCGGATGGCACAGTGGCCGTCATGACCGTGCCGGAGACGCAGACACGCACCGCCGGGCCCGACGACGAGGACGCGCTCGGCGCCCTGGACCGGGCGGCCTGGTCGACCCTGCACGCGGTGCTGCCCGAACCGGAGGAGCCGTACGGGCCGTTCTTCGACGAGCGCCACCGGCCGGAGGACTACCTCGTCGCGGTGCGCGGGGGCGTCCTCGTCGGATACGTGCGGGTGGTGCCGCCGACGCCGCTCGCGGCGGGCGCCCATGTCCGGCAGGTCCAGGGGCTGGTCGTCGCGGAGTCCGCCCGGGGGCGGGGGGTCGCGAGGGCGCTGCTGAGGGCCGCGATGGACCGGGCGCGGCGGGACGGCGCGACCCGGATCACGCTGCGGGTGCTCGGCCACAACGCGCCGGCCCGGGCGCTCTACGCCTCCGAGGGCTTCGCCGTCGAGGGTGTCCTGCCGGGGGAGTTCGTGCTGGACGGGGCGTCCGTGGACGACGTCCTGATGGGGCGTTCGCTCGGGGGTGTCCCGCCGGTCATGCCGGGCTCGACAGGACACCCCTAGGGCCTGTCGCGCAGCAGCCGCAGGCCGCCGGTCAGCTCGCGCAGGCAGCGGACGGCGAGGCCGGCCGGTGCGCCCTCGCCGTGTACGGGGGCGTCGTCCGTGCCGGCCCAGCTCTCCAGGGCGGTCCGGATGGCGGCGGTGGCCGCGGCGGCGGCGAGCCGGACCTCCAGGGGGTCGGCCTCCGGTCCGGCGAGCCCGGCGACGACCTCGCGGAGCTTCTCCTCGGACTCCTGGTTGACCCGGTACCAGACGGCCCGGAGGGCGGGGTCCTCGGCGGCGGCGCGCAGCAGTCCGCGGGTCCAGCGCAGTCCTTCGGCGGCGGCCTCGTCCCCGGGGGTGAGGGAGGCGGCGACGGAGTGTTCGAGGACCCGGGCGAGGCCGGTCCCGCTCTCGGGTCCCGCCGCCGCGAGCTGCTCCCGCCAGCGGTCGGCGCCGCCGGCGAGGAGCGGGGCCACGGCGTCCTGCTTGGAGCGGAAGTACCGGTAGAAGGTGCGCAGGGCGACCCCGGCCCGCTGGGCGATGTCCTCGGCCGTGGTGGCGTCGGGGCCGCGCTCGGTGAAGAGCTCGGCGGCGGCACGGGCGATGTCCAGCTGGGTGGCGGCCTTGCGGCGCTCCGTCAGCGAGGGGGAGGGGGGCTTGGTGCTCACCGTACGAAGCGTACGCCTGCGACTGCCGGAAGTGCACGCTGTGCCCATATGGCAAAACGTGCCACTCGGGCGTACGGTGGCAGCATTCCACGGAAAGCTTGACTTCGAGAGGTTGCCGCCATGAACCACCTGACCCGTTACGAAGGACGCCGCGCCCTGATCACCGGCGGCGGCTCCGGCATCGGCCAGGCCACCGTCCTGCGCGTGCTCGCCGAGGGCGGCCGGGTCGTCGCCGCCGACATCAGCGAGGACGGCCTCAAGGACACCGTCGCCAAGGCCGGCGACGCCGCCGACCGGCTCACCACCGTCGTCCTGGACGTCGCCGACGAGGCGTCCGTACGCGCCGGCGTCGCCGCCGCGGTCGAGGCCCTCGGCGGCCTGGACGTGCTGGTCAACGCGGCCGGCGTGCTGCGCTCCTCGCACACCCACGAGACGAGCCTGGACGCCTTCGAGCAGGTGATCCGGATCAACCTCACCGGCACCTTCCTCGTGATCCGCGAGGCGATACCCGCCCTCCTGGAGGGCGACGGCTCCGCGGTCGTGAACTTCTCCTCGACCTCCGCCATGTTCGCCCACCCCTACATGTCCGCCTACGCGGCCAGCAAGGGCGGCATCCAGTCCATGACCCACGCGCTCGCCGCCGAGTACGCCGGCCGGGGCATCCGCTTCACCGCCGTGCAGCCCGGCTCCATCTCCTCCGGCATGACCGACGGCACCGGCGCCAGCCGCCAGAGCGTCGGCCCCGGCCTCCCCGAGGACGCCGACCTCTCCCTCTTCGTGAAGCTCGCCCCCGCCCTCGGCCGGGGTTTCGCCGGCCCCGAGACCGTCGCCGGCGTCGTCGCCATGCTCGCGAGCGAGGACGGGAAGTTCATCACCGGCACCGAGGTCCGCATCGACGGCGGCACCCACTTCTGACGGGGTCCGCGACGGGGTCCGCGACCACGGCGGCACCCCCGTCCGGCCGGACGGGCGTACCGCCTACGCCGTCCCGAAGCGCTCCCACAGCCGGGGGAAGCGGGCGGCGAGGACGTCGTCGTCCGCCAGGTCGAAGGGGGCGCCCAGCGGCTCCCCGCCCGGCATCGGGATGCCGAGGTCCGGGGTCTCGGCGCCGGTCAGCGCCTCGTACGCCTCGTCCGCGGCGAAACCGATCTCCTCGCCGTCCCCGTCGATCTCCACGTCGAAGTCGTCGAGGAGCTCCGCCAGCGCGTCCGGGTCGTGCACGGCCCCCTCGAACACCTCCCGGCCCTGGCCGATCAGCCAGCACCGGAACGAGTCGAAGGCCTCGTCGCCCGCCCCGTCGAAGAGCACGGCCGCCGCGCCCCACAGGTCCCAGAGGTACGCGCGGTTGAAGCGGGCCTCGAAGTGGCGCGCGTAGTCGAGCACGGAGTCGGGGTCCAGCTTGGTCAGCCGTTCCACGAGAAGATCGGCCTGTTCCTCGGGGTCGCCCTCGGCTTCCCGGCGGGTGGCGTCGATGATCTCCCAGAACTCGGTCTCGTCCATCACGGGACCAGCATCCTGCCCCGGCGGGGGCGACGCACCCGGAAAGACCGAATTGAATCCGGACAGAAGGTGTCCGGCTTTCCTGGCAGCCTGAGTTCCATGACGACTGACACCACACCGCTGCGGGGACGGATCTGCCTGGTGGCCGGGGCCACCCGGGGCGCCGGACGGGCCATCGCCGTCCAGCTCGGGGCCGCCGGCGCCACCGTGTACGTCACCGGGCGCACCACCCGCGACCGGATCAGCGAGGTCGGCCGGTCCACGGAGACCATCGAGGAGACCGCCGAACTGGTGACGGCCGCCGGCGGCGAGGGTGTCGCCGTCCCCACCGACCACCTGGAGCCGGAGCAGGTCCGCGCCCTCGTCGAGCGCGTCGACCGCGAGCGGGGCCGGCTCGACGTCCTCGTCAACGACGTCTGGGGCGGCGAGCACCTGCTCGCCTTCGGCCGCAGGACCTGGGAGAACGACCTCACCGGCGGGCTGAGGATGCTCGAACTCGGGGTGCGGACGCACGCCATCACCTCGCACACCGCGCTGCCGCTGCTCATCCGCCACCCCGGCGGCCTCGTCGTCGAGGTCACCGACGGCACCACCGCGTACAACGGCACCCGCTTCCGGGAGAACCTCTTCTACGACCTCGCCAAGAACGCCCCCCTGCGGATGGCCTTCGGCCTCGGCAAGGAGCTGGCGGAGTACGGCGCCACGGCGGTCGCGCTCACCCCCGGCTGGCTGCGCTCCGAGCAGATGCTCGCGGCCTTCGGCGTCACCGAGGAGAACTGGCGCGACGCCGTCGCCGACACCCCCGACTTCGCCGTCTCCGAATCCCCGGTCTACGTCGGCCGTGCCGTCGCGGCCCTGGCCGCCGACCCCGGCCGGCAGCGGTGGAACGGCGCCTCGCTCTCCAGCGGACAGCTCGCCCGCGAGTACGGCTTCACCGACGCCGACGGCTCCCGCCCCGACGCCTGGGGCTTCATCGTCGCCGGCGAGACCGGCAAGCCCGACCCGGCCGACTACCGGTGACCCGGGACGCCCCCGGCGCCCGGCGTCAGTCGTACAGCGCGGCCAGGGCGCGGGCGGCGTCGGCGAAGCGGGTGCGGAGGGCGGCGGGGGAGAGGACCTCGGCGTCGGCGGCGAGGGTGAGCAGCTGGGAGAGGGCGACGTCCTCGCTCTCGACGGGGAGGGTCGCGGTGACACGGCCCTCGGGGTCCCGGGAGGCACCGGCCAGGGCCTCCTCGGCCGCCGCGCGGTCCGTGACGTACGGAAGGCGGCGGGCGCCGGCCTCGGAGAGCCGGACGACGACCCGGGCGCGCAGCAGCGAGCGGGCGAAGTCGGCGGACCGTTCGGCCCAGAAGGCGGCGAGGTCGAAGGACTCGTCCCGGACGAAGTGCTCGTCGGCGAGGGCGACGGCGGTGAAGCGGTCCATCCGGTAGGTCCGGAAGTCCGCTCCCGAGCGTGCGCACAGGTACCAGACGCCCGCCTTCAGGACGAGGCCGTACGGGGCGAGGTCGCGCTCCACCTCGCGGTCGCCGCGCCGGTAGCGGGCGGCGAGCATCCGGTCGTCCCAGACCGCCTCGGCGACCGGCGGCAGCGACTCCGGGGTCTCCGGCTCCTGGTACCAGCCGGGGGCGTCGAGCAGGAAGCGGCGCGCCGCCGACTCCGGGGCGTCGCGCAGGGAGGGCAGGAGCGCGGCGGAGACCTTCAGCCGGGCCGCCGAGGCCGCGTCCTCCAGCCCCATGTCGCGCAGCGCGCCCGGCAGCCCGGAGAGGAACAGCGCCTCGGCCTCGCCGCGCGCCAGACCGGTCAGCCGCGTGCGGTAGCCGCCGACCAGCCGGTACCCGCCGGACCTGCCCCGCTCCGCATACACCGGAACCCCCGCCTCCGAGAGGGCGAGGGCATCGCGGGTCACGGTCCGTTCCGACACCTCCAGCTCCGTGGCCAGTTCGGCCGCCGTCATCGACGGGCGGGACTGGAGCAGAAGGACCATCTTGATCAGCCGGGCGGCACGCATGAACCCATCATGCGTGCCCGCACCGACACGGGGCCCCGGCGGCCCCGCCGGGGCCTACAGGCCGTAGCGCTCGCGCGCCTCCTTCACGGCCGTCGCGCGGACCGCGCCGCGGCGGGCCAGCTGCGCGAGGGCCGCGACGACGATCGACTGGGCGTCGACGCCGAAGTGGCGGCGGGCCGCGTCACGGGTGTCCGAGAGGCCGAAGCCGTCGGCACCCAGCGAGGACCAGTCCTGCTCGACCCACTGCGCGATCTGGTCGGGGACCTGGCGCATGTAGTCGGAGACCGCGAGGACCGGGGAGTCCACGCCCTCCAGGGCCCTGCGGAGGTACGGCACCCGCTCCTCGCCGCGCAGGAGGGCCGCGTCGGCCTCCAGCGCGTCGCGCCGCAGCTCCGTCCACGAGGTCGCGGACCACACGTCGGCGGCCACGCCCCACTCGGCGGCGAGCAGCTTCTGCGCCTCCAGGGCCCAGTGGATGGCCGTGCCGGAGGAGAGGAGCTGGATGCGCGAGGCGTTCGCGGGCACGTCGAGACCGGCGGACTCGGCCGTGTTGAAGCGGTAGAGACCCTTGACGATGCCCTCGTCGATCCCGGCCGGCTTGGCCGGCTGCGGCATCGGCTCGTTGTAGACCGTGAGGTAGTAGAAGACGTTCTGGTCCTCGCCCTCGGCGGCCTCGCCGTACATCCGGCGCAGACCCTCCTTGACGATGGCCGCGACCTCGTAGGCGAACGCCGGGTCGTACGTCAGCGCCGCCGGGTTGGTGGCGGCGATCACCGGGGAGTGGCCGTCGGCGTGCTGGAGGCCCTCACCGGTCAGGGTGGTGCGTCCGGCGGTGGCGCCGACGAGGAAGCCGCGGCCGAGCTGGTCGCCGAGCTGCCACATCTGGTCGGCGGTCCGCTGCCAGCCGAACATCGAGTAGAAGATGTAGAAGGGGATCATCGCCTCACCGTGCGTGGAGTACGCGGTGGACGCGGCGATGAAGTCGGCCATCGAACCGGCCTCGGTGATCCCCTCGTTGAGGATCTGGCCGTTCTTCGCCTCCTTGTAGTACATCAGCTGGTCGCGGTCGACCGGCTCGTACGTCTGGCCCTTCGGCGAGTAGATGCCGAGCGACGGGAAGAGCGACTCCATGCCGAAGGTGCGGGCCTCGTCCGGGACGATCGGGACCCAGCGCTTGCCGGTCTCCTTGTCGCGGACCAGGTCCTTGACGAGGCGGACGAACGCCATCGTCGTGGCCATCGACTGCGAGCCGGAGCCCTTGTCGAAGGCGGCGAAGGACTTGTCGGCCGGGGCCGGCAGCGGCGCGAGCGGGTGGACGCGGCGGGCCGGGGCGGGACCGCCGAGCGCCGCGCGGCGCTCCTGGAGGTAGCGGACCTCGGGGGCGTCGGCGCCGGGGTGGCCGTAGGGCACCTGGCCGTCGACGAACTGCGCGTCGGAGATCGGCAGTTCGAGGAGGTCACGCATGTTCTTGAACTCGTCGGTGCTGAGCTTCTTCATCTGGTGGTTCGCGTTCTTCGACGCGAAGCCCTCACCGAGGGTGAAGCCCTTGACGGTCTGCGCGAGGATGACCGTCGGCGCGCCCTTGAACTCCACGGCGGCCTTGTACGCGGCGTAGACCTTGCGGGGCTCGTGGCCGCCGCGGGAGAGGTGGAAGCACTCCAGGATCTTGTCGTCGCTCAGCAGCTGCGCCATCGCGACGAGCGCCGGGTCCTTGCCGAAGAAGTCCTGACGGATGTAGGCGGCGTCGCGGGTCTGGTACGTCTGGACCTGCGCGTCCGGCACCTCGCGGAGGCGGCGGACGAGGGCGCCGGTGGTGTCGAGCGCGAACAGCTCGTCCCAGGCGTTGCCCCACAGCGACTTCACGACGTTCCAGCCGGCGCCGCGGAACTGGGCCTCCAGCTCCTGCACGATCTTGAAGTTGGCGCGGACCGGGCCGTCGAGGCGCTGCAGGTTGCAGTTGATGACGAAGGTCAGGTTGTCCAGACCCTCGCGGGCGGCCAGCGCGAGGGCCGCGGTGGCCTCGGGCTCGTCCATCTCGCCGTCGCCGAGGAACGCCCACACGTGGGACGCGGAGACGTCCTTGATGGAGCGGTTCGTCAGGTAGCGGTTGAAGCGCGCCTGGTAGATCGCGGAGAGCGGGCCGAGGCCCATGGAGACGGTGGGGAACTCCCACAGCCAGGGCAGCCGGCGCGGGTGCGGGTAGGACGGCAGGCCGTCGCCGCCGGACTCCTGGCGGAACTTGTCGAGGTGCGCCTCGGAGAGGCGGCCGTCGAGGAAGGCGCGGGCGTAGATGCCGGGGGAGGCGTGGCCCTGGATGAAGAGCTGGTCGCCGGAACCGTCGGCTTCCTTGCCCTGGAAGAAGTGGTTGAAGCCGGTCTCGTAGAGCCAGGCCGCCGACGCGAAGGTGGCGATGTGGCCGCCGACACCGTACTTGGAGCCGCGGGTGACCATCGCGGCCGCGTTCCAGCGGTTCCACGCGGTGATCTTCCGCTCCATCTCCTCGTCGCCGCCGGAGGCGCCGATGGACGGCTCCGCGGAGGTGGGGATGGTGTTGACGTAGTCGGTCTCCAGCAGCTTGGGCAGGGCCAGGCCCGCGCCCTCGGCGTGCTGGAGCGTACGGCGCATCAGGTAGGCGGCCCGGTGGGGGCCGGCGGCCTTGGTGACGGCGTCCAGGGAGGCCGCCCATTCGGCGGTCTCCTCGGTGTCACGGTCCGGGAGCTGGTCGAGCTCGCTCGGAATCTTGCCTACGGGATCGGTCATGATCGCCGCCTTCCGGACAGGTGGGGTGGAGATGGCCTTGTCTGGCAGGACAGGGCGAAGGGCCGGGTGTGGCCCGCCGAAGACTGTAAACCGACGATCGATGATCGATCAAAGGGTTGAAGGGGAAAACCTCTTCAGATCGAGAAAGTCGGCACAGGGTGCCAGGCAAAAGGGCACCCGGTGCCTCGCTTTTGTGCCGTTTCCGCAGGTCGGACCGGCTCCCTGAGGGAGTGCGCGCACGAATGAGCGGCCCGCCGCGACGGGCCCGTTCGACTGCGGACCGCCGGGCGGGCATCGCACCGGGCGAAAGGAGAAAGGGGCGAAAGCGGAGAAGTCAGGCGCGCGGCGCGCAGCCGAGGACGTGCGCCTTCACCAGGGCGCCGATGTTCGGGTCGCCCCGGCGGAACGCCTCCACGAGCTCCTGGTGCTCCTCGGCGTACGACTTCTGGACCGTGCCGAGCCAGCGGATCGACAGGGCCGTGAAGACCTCGATGCCGAGCGTCTCCCAGGTGTGCAGCAGGACGGCGTTGCCCGCGGCCTTCACCAGCTCCCGGTGGAAGGCCACCGTGTGCCGCACCTGCGCCGTCCCGTCGGACGTCGCGTCCGCCTCGTACAGCGCCGAGACGTGCGGCTCCAGGGCCGAGCAGTCCGCCGCCAGCCGGCCCGCCGCCAGTTCGGCCGCGATCTGCTCCAGACCGGCCCGGACCGGGTAACTCTCCTCCAGGTCCGCGGCGGTGAGGTTGCGGACCCGGACGCCCTTGTTGGGCGCCGACTCGATCAGCCGCAGCGACTCCAGCTCGCGCAGCGCCTCGCGGACCGGGGTCTGGCTGACCTCCAGCTCGGTGGCGATCCGGCGCTCCACGATCCGCTCGCCCGGCTTCCAGCGTCCGCTGACGATCCCCTCCACGATGTGCTCGCGGATCTGTTCGCGCAGCGAGTGGACGACGGGGACGGTCATGAAGGCTCCTCGGGGAGTGTTGACCCTTAGACAATACGGCGGCGGGGGGGGGGGGGGGGGGGGGGGGGGGGGGGGGGGGGGGGGGGGGGGGGGGGGGGGGGGGGGGGGGGGGGGGGGGGGGGGGGGGGGGGGG